>JBAYGL010000104.1:0-12664 GCA_041666725.1 Limisphaerales bacterium | reverse complement strand
CGCATCGCCGCCGGAGCGCATCGCGGGCAGCACCGCCACCGCCGCAGCGACCACGCCGCAGCCCAAGCCGATCAGCAGCAACCCCGCGTGCTCACTCAGCACCAGCCAGCGCAACGCCTTCGCGCGAAAACCGACGGCCAGCAGCAACGCCAGCTCGCCGCGCCGCTCAAGGACATTGCGCAGCACGACCACGCCCAGTCCCGCGCTGCCCAGCAGCAGCCCCAGCCCGCCGAGCACTTGAAACGTGCCGAGGTAGGTGTTCTGCACCGCGTTGAACTGCGCGAGCCGGCGGGTGGTGGGCGTCAGCTCCAGGCCCGAGTCGCGCAGAGCCTTCGTCAGCGTGGCGGACACCTCGGCGGCGCGCTCCGGCGGCGCGTCCACGAGGAAGAAGCGGTAGCCCGCCTCGCCCGGATAGCGCGCGGTGAACTCGTCCTCGGCGATGACGAGGTTGCCCTGCAAGACCGACCCCGCGAGTGAAGCGACGAGCCGCACCTTGAAAGGCTTCCCGCGCTCGTCCGTGAAGTCCAGCGTGTCGCCCAGCTTCTTGCCCAAGGCCCAGAGGATGGAGGCTTCGTCAGCGATGGCGGAAATTGCGTAGCCGCCGAGGTGAGGAGGCGGATTCGTAAGTTGAAAGCCGTCCGCCTCCTTACCTCGACGGCTACCAAGCGCGCTCCAACCCGCCTCCTTGGCCAATCCCTTGGCCATGCCCGCGAACTTGAACGCCCCGCGCTGGGCGAGCAGCTCCGGCTTCACCCCCAGCAATCTCGGCTTCTGCGCGCGGTTCAAATTCAAGCAGCTCGCATCATCGCCATCCCGCACGCGGAAGGGAACCACGCTCACGTTCGTCATGGTCTTCGCATCGAGGTTGAAGAACTCGCGGCCCGCCGTGCTGTTCAAGTCCTGCACCACCGGCAGCGTGCTCTCGCCCAGCAGCGCGAAGCCGCCCGTGCCGGACGCACGCTTCGTCGCGTCCGCGTTTTCATCCAGCCGGAACGCACCGATGCTCACGATGAGGAAGCTCCCGCACGCCAGCATCGCCACCGTCGCCAGCGAGCGCCGACGACGACGCGTCGCGTTGCGGATGCCCAGGCTCGCGAGCGTGAGGTTCGCCGCGGCTTCGGACTGCTCCAGCCTGGAAAGAAATGCCGACGTGAACGCCATCGCCGCCCCCAGCAGCAACGCCCCCGCCCCGAAGAAAATCCCCGCCGCCGCTGAATCGTTCTTCGCCCAAGCCCAGCCGATGAGAGCGAGCGCAGTGAGGAGACAACCTGGTCCGCTGAGATTCACGAGCACACCATCGACTGCGCTCAAAAAGGGCAGCGGCGACGGCACCTTGGTTTGGTGTCCACGCTTTAGCGTGTCCGGCGCATCTGACACCCTGAAGGGTGGACACCGAACAGCGCCGCATTCGCCACTAATTGCTAAACACTGATTACTGAACACTTCCTCCCCCCCCCCCGCCAACAGCTCCCTCGCCGGCCTTCTCGCCTGCTTCCTCAACGCCAGCCACAGCGTGAACACCGCCACCAGCACGCTGCCCACGATGCCGCCCACGAGCGTGGCCGGCTCGGCGTGGAAGTTCAGGTCGCTCGTGCCCACGGCGTCGCGCCAGACGGTCGAGAGCGCGTGGAGCATCGCGCGCGCATACCACACGCCGCCCGCCGCCCCGAGCAGCGAACCGATCAGCGACAGCCCCGCGCCCTCCAGCAGGAACAGCCGCCGCACCTGCTTGGGCGTGAAACCCAGCGCCAGCAGCGTGCCCACCTCCGTCGCCCGCTGCTCGACTCCGAACTGAAACAGCAGCGACACCAGCACGCACGCCGCGACGATGAGGAAGAAGCTGAACCCGATGAACAGCCCGCCGAAGTCCTGGCCTTCACTGCTCGCCTTGAGCGCCTGCTCGCGCACCGGCTGGAAGACGAGGCCGAAGTCGGCGGGCTTGAGCGCGGCGAGCAGGGACTTTTCCAACTCCGCCTTGTAGGAGACGACGTGAGGAGTCTCTGATTGTTGCGTCTCGGGTCTGGCGTCTGGGGTCTGGGGAGAAGTGAGCCTCCTCACGTCGGCTCCTACGGGGAAACGAACGGCCGTCGTGTCCCCAAACCGGTTACCCCACATTTTTCGCCCCGCGCTCAGGCTCACGAAAGCCTTCGGTGTGCCGCGCCATTGCTTCCAGTAAGGGTCATCCACGAGCTTGCTGTGCTTCATCGGGAAACCCGCGTCCCAGTCACCGACGCGTTCGGCCTTCGCGATGCCGGGGAAGTCCGGCATCAACGTGCGGTCGGCCCACGGCATCTGCATCGGCACGATGGAGCGGATACGGAAACGGTTCGTGGCCTCGGTGAGCGCCGCGCCGGAATCGGGCAGGAAGTAGGACATTTCCAATTCACCGCCGGGCTTGAGCTGCAACTGGTCCGCAAGCCACTGATTGATGACGACCTCGTCATCGCGCAAGTCCACCGGCACGAGCGGCGCGCCGGCAGCGGTGACCATCGGGTAGGCCGTGGCGTTGGTGCCCGCGCGCAACAGCGTGGCGAGGTAGGTGAGGATGGGCTGCGCGTTGGCGTCCACCGCCAGCGCGGCGCGGACGGCGGGCGGGTCGAGGAAGATGCGGTCGGTGCGAAGTTCGAGGACGGGGGAGTTGGTGAGGGGGCGGAGGGAGAGTTGGGCGTCTTGGAGGTTCCAGTTGGAGGGAAGCAGTGCGTTCGCAAACGACGCTGCATCCATTTCCTCCAACTTCACGGGCGGAGACGAATTCTTGAGCTTGGCTGGCAGCTTCACGGACCTCGCAGTGGCCGACAGATTCGCCCTGCCTGCGGCCCCCGTCTTTTCCTGAAGCGAGCCTAGCGGCACAAACGCATTGAACGGCGCGACTTGGTTCGCCTGCAAACTGAAGCGCCCCAGTTCCTCGGCCCCGACTACTGCGTGGACGCGCAGTCGCAATGCCACAGTCTGTCCGTCGCGCGTGGTGAGAGCCACGTCCTGCGAAAGCGCGGAGACTTTGCTGACGCGCAGCAGCACCTCGTCGCCGGGCTTGGCGACGAGCTGGTCGGCGAGCGCTTGGTTCAACACGACGGAGTCCGGCGGGACCGTCGCGAACGGCGGAGCCTTCGTCGCGAGCTTCCAAAAGCTCTCGTCCACGCCGAGGACGTGGACGCGATTAGCGCGGCGCGAACCATCCACAGAGTTAACCGTGCCGGGCAGCGCGAGGACGGGCGCGGCCTTGAGATTCGTTGCCAGTTCGGCGCGGAAGAGCCGGTCGCCGGTGGCCATCGCTGCCTCGATTTTGCGGCGCCTCGCCAGCGCCATGTCGTGCAGGCTGCCGCGCACGGAGTCGCCGACCAGCAGCGCGCCGATGAGCACCGCCGCGCCGACCGTCGCGCCCAGCAGCACGCCCAGATGCGCCCGCGCGTGGAAGCGCAGGCTGCGGAAGATGAGCGTGCGGAGGGTCATTTCGTTTTAACCACAGAGGCACAGAGGACACAGAGAAGAAACTCCGTTGAACTCTTCCTCGGTGTTCTCTGTGCCTCTGTGGTTCATCTCAGGCAGTGACGAGTTGGCCATCGCGCAGCTCCAGCACACGACCCATGCGTTTCGCCAACTCGGGGGCGTGGGTGACGACGATGAGCGCGGTGCCTTGCTCGCGGTTGAGGTCGAGAAGGAGTGCGGCGAGCGAGTCAGCGGTGGCGCGGTCGAGCGCGCCGGTGGGTTCGTCGGCGAGGAGGAGCTTGGGCTGGTTGATGAGCGCGCGGACGACGGCGACGCGCTGGCGCTCGCCGCCGGAGAGCTGGCCGGGGCGGTAGTTCATGCGTTCGCCGAGGCCGACGCGGGTGAGGAGCTGCCTCGCGCGGTCCATCGCTTGCGCGCGGCTGGCGGTGTCACCGGACGCGAGCGTCGGGACGAGGACGTTTTCCAGCACGGTGCATTGCGGGAGGAGATGGTGGGACTGGAAGATGAAGCCGATCTGGCGGTTGCGCGTGGCGGCGAGGGCAAGTTCGTCGAGAGTGTCGAGGCGCTGGCCGTCGAGGATGAGTTCGCCGCTGTCAGGCAGGTCGAGCGTGCCGATGAGGTTCAGCAACGTGCTCTTGCCGCAGCCGCTCGGGCCGACGATGGCGACGGTCTCGCCACGCGCGACTTCGAGCGAGAGGCCGCGCAGCACGGGCAGGTCGCCGCCCGCCGCGCCGGGGTAGCGCTTGGTGACGTTCGCGAGGCGGAGCAAGGGAGCGGGCGCGGACATGGCGGAAGTGTGCAGCGTGAGGAGTGAAGAGTGAAGAGTGAAGAGTGTCGGCGAGTGATGGCCGCCCTTTGCACAAATTGCATGAGGTGGCGGCAAGCCGCCGGCATGGCTGGGGTGCCAAAGAAAAACCCCGCCGGCTTGCGCGGGCGGGGCTTGTTGAAAACTGCCTGGACGATCAACGCTTGCTGAACTGGAAGCGCTTGCGGGCGCCGGGCTGGCCATACTTCTTGCGCTCGCGCATGCGCGGGTCGCGGGTGAGCAGGCCCTCAGCCTTAAGCGAGGGACGCATGGCGACATCCACGGTGAGCAGCGCGCGGGCGATGCCGTGACGCACGGCCCCGGCCTGGCCGTTCGGACCGCCGCCGGCCACGTTGACGCGCACGTCAAACTTGGTGACGGAGTCGGTGACCTTCAGCGGCTGCACGACGGCGGCGCGCTGGGATTCGGTGAGGAAGTATTTCTCCATCGGGCGACCGTTGATGACGATCTTGCCCGAACCGGAGGCGAGGCGAACGCGGGCGACGGCGGTTTTGCGGCGTCCCGTTCCGAGGTGTTCCTGAGTGGCGGCCATGTGTTAGTCGGGTTGGAAAATTATTTCTTCTTGATGACGAGCGCCGCGGGGAGCTGGGCGGCGTGCGGGTGCTTGTCGCCCTTGTAAACCTTGAGCTTGGTGTTGAGGCTGCGACCGAGGCGGCCCTTGGGGAGCATGCCCTTGACGGCGTGCTCGATGAGCAGCTCGGGGTTGCGCGCGCGGCGGTTGGCGACGTTCTCGTATTTTTCGCCGCCCTTCCAGCCGGAGTAGGTCATGAAGGTCTTGTCCTCCTCCTTGCTGCCGGTGAGGACAACCTTCTCGGCGTTGATGACGACGACGAAGTCACCGGTGTCGAGATGCGGGGTGAAGGTGGGGCGGTGCTTGCCGCGGATGACCATCGCGACCTTTGCGGCGAGGCGGCCGAGCACGACGCCGCTGGCGTCCACAACGTGCCATTTGCGCTGATCAAGCGATTCCTGAGCTTTGGGCAAAAATGTTTTCATTACAGTTCCCAGTGAAGGGAGCGCAGAAAGTAGCAAACGATCCGGTTCCGTCAACAGCTCATTTCCCGCACTGCGTCCATCCTTGCCCGCGATCGGCGGGCGCTGGCATCCGGCCGCATGAAATGATCGGAGCCGGCTATTCCCGCCAGACGATTTTTCCACCGACGATCGTGGCGGCCGGCCTGCCCTTGAGGGTCCAGCCGTAGAAGGGGTTGTTCTGTGACTTGCTGGCGGTGTCCTTCCGTTCAAAGGTCCACTCGCGGTCGGGATCGAAGAGGGTGATGTCCGCGTCCGCGCCGGGGCTGAGGGTGCCTTTCTTGAGCCGCAGCAGTTTCGCGGGGGCAACGGTATACTTCTCGATGAGGGCGGAAAGGCCCAGGCGCTTGGCGTGGTAAAGCTGCATGAGGGAGAGCGCCAGCTCATTCTCCAGTCCGGTGATGCCGAAGGGCGCGTAGTCGAACTCGACTTCCTTCTCGTAATCGCAGTGCGGCGCGTGGTCGCTGGCGAGGATTTCCAGAGTGCCGTCGGCCAGAGCCTCCAGGATCGCCTCGCGGTCGGCGGCGGAACGCAGCGGCGGGTTCATCTTGAAGTTCGTGTCGTAGGTGGGCCACGTCGGGCGGGCGTAACCGCCGTCCTGGTAGCCGAAGATTTGCTTCCCATCGGCGGCCCAGAACTTTTCGCTGCCCGCAATCGCCGCGTCCGTGAGCGTGAAGTGGTGACAGCACGCCTCGCCTGAGACGGGCACACCGCGCTTCTTCGCCTCACGAAGGAGCCGCACGCTGCCGGCGGTGCCCAGATGCTGGCAGTGGACGTGCGCGCCCGTAAGCTCCGCCAGCAGGATGTTCCGCGCCACGATGGCATCCTCGCCCGCCGCCGGCCACCCGCGCAGGCCCAGCACCGTGCTCCAGTAGCCTTCGTGCATCACGCCATCGGTCACCAGCGCGTAGTCCTGGCAATGATCCATGATGGGCAGATCGAACATCTTTGCGTATTCGAGCGCGCGACGCATCAGCTCGTTGTTCTGCACGCAATGCCCGTCGTCCGTGATGGCCACCACGCCGGCGCCCTTGAGCGATCCGATGGGCGCAAGTTCCTCCCCCGCGATGCCCTTGGTGATGGCCCCGGTGACATACAAGTTCACCACCGCGTCGCGTGCGGCCTTCTCACGCACCAGCGCAACCTGGCCCGCATTGTCAATCGAGGGGGACGTGTTCGGCATGCACACGATGCTGGTGAAGCCGCCGCGCGCCGCCGCCTTGGTGCCGGTCGCGATGGTCTCCTTCGCCGACTGGCCCGGTTCACGCAGATGCACATGCAAATCAATCAGGCCGGGACAGACCACCTTGCCGCGCGCGTCGAGTTCCTCGGTGACAACGCCGACGGGAATTCGTTTTCGCGCGTCCGGGCCGACGGCGGCTATTTCACCGTCGATCACGAGCACATCGGCAGGTGCGTCGAGTTTGTTGGCGGGATCAATGACACGGCCACCGGCGACGAGGAGCGCTTTCATGCGGCCCGAAGGTTAGCCGCCGGTGAATTGACAGGGCAAGCCCGGTCGGTAGAGTCGCGGCGGTTGCGGGTGTAGCTCAATGGTAGAGCGCTAGTCTTCCAAACTAGTTACGAGGGTTCGATTCCCTTCACCCGCTCCAGGTTGCGCGAGTAGCTCAATTGGATAGAGCGTCGGTCTCCGAAGCCGAAGGTTGTGGGTTCGACCCCCGCCTCGCGCACCATGTTCCGCCAAAGGCTGTGCCTCCCTTTCAGCTTCCGAAAACCGCCCTTTCCACCTACGGCCGCACTGCGGCGAAGCGCAGGCCGCGCGTGCTGACGCGCAACGTGGCGATCCGGAGGCCCGTCATCACGGCTTCATAGATCACCACACCAAAGAGGATCACATCCGCGCGATTGGCAGGGAGTCCGGGAAGTTCGCGGCGCGCGGACAGGGGCAGGCTCCAGAGCCGCTCGACGTGCCAGCGCATGCGCTCCGCACCGAAGCGGGTGCCGTCGATCTGAGCGCGGTCGTAGTCGGGAAGCTGCAGTTCCAATCGCGCGAGAATGCTCGTCGTCCCGCCGGTGCCGACGAGGGTGATGGATTCGTTTCGGAGGGCGTTGAGATGGGGCGCAAGTTTCGGGAGAACCTGCCGGTCAAGAAAGCCGCGGAGTTCCGCGCGCGTGGCGGCGAGTTCGGCGGCGGTCGGCGGATCGGAAAGCCGGCGGGCTTCGAGCAGGCGCACGGTGCCGAGCTTGAAACTGTCGCGAAACAACATCCGGCCTGCATCGCCCAGAATGAACTCGGTGCTGCCGCCGCCCACATCCAGGATCAACGCGGGCTGATCACGCAACGAGGCGTCCGTGAGCACGCCCTGAAAAGCCCAGTCCGCCTCCTGCTCGCCGCTGATGACCTCGACTTCCCGCCCGGTGGCGGCGTGGACGGCCTTGAGCAACTCAGCCGCGTTCACCGCGTCGCGCGCGGCGCTGGTGGCGATGATCCGCAGCGCCGCCGCACCCTGCTCACGGGCGGTCTGGACAAAGCCGGCGGCAGCCCGGGCGGTGTCGGCAATGGCGTCGGGCCGGAGGCGATGGTCGTCGTAGAAGCCGCGGCCCAGGCGGGTTTGCACGCTGCCCTCCCAGACCGGTTCGACGGCATCGGCAGTGACGTCCGCGACGAGGAGCTTCACGGAGTTGGTGCCGATATCAATGACGGCGCGGCGCTCCGAGGAGTGATTAGCAATCAGTGGCAGGTGAGTGGTCGCGGCGAAGTGTTCAGGGTCCGTGTTCACAGGACTAAGCGCTAATTACCAATCACTTCTCCTTGGACTCGCGCTTGGCCAGCACCGCCGCTCCGGTGATGCCGGCGTCGTCGCCAAGTTTGCTGGCCACGATCTCGACGCCCTTGGCGGTGCCTGTAAGAGCGTAGTCCTTCGCCGTCTCGACGATGATGGCCATCATGTCGTCAGCGAGCTGGTCCATCACGCCGCCGCCGAGGACGATGGCCTCGGGGTTGATGAGATTGATGACGTTGGCAACGGCGATGCCGGTGTATTCGGCGGCTTCCTCGACGATCTGCTCGACGAGCTTGTCGCCGCGCCGGAGCGCCTTGCGCAGGTCGCCGCTGCGCATGTCGGTCAGCTCCGGACCAAGCATGTCCGTGAGCACGGTCTTCTGTCCGTCCTTCACGGCGCTCTGGATCCTGCGGAAGAGGGCGGTGCGGCTGGCGAGCGCCTCGAAGCAGCCCTTGTTGCCGCAGCCGCACTTGGGGCCGTTCACTTCGAGGACCATGTGGCCGATTTCCCCGGCGGTGCGGTTGAAGCCGGACCAGGGCCTGCCATCAAGCACGATGCCGCCGCCGATGCCCGTGCCGAGGAAGATGCCGACCATCGAGCGCGGCTTGGGGTCGAGCTCCGTCTCATACACGCCGAGCGCGCAGGCATTGCAGTCGTTCTCGGCGAAAACGGGCAGGTCGAGCTCCTTCTCCAGCACCTTTTTCAGCGGCACATTCTCCCACTTGAGGTTGGGCGCGAAAATCATCCGGCCCTCCTCCGGATCGATCGCACCTGGCGCGCCAATGCCCATGGCCTTGAAGTTCTCCAGCTTGAGATCGCACTCGTCGATCACCTCGCGCACGCAGCGGGCAACGCGCTCCAGCACGCCGTCCGGGCCGCGCTCCGGCTTGGTGCTCATCTTCACCTTGCCCAGGCACTTGAGCTGCGGGGTGAACACGCCGGCGAGTATCTTGGTGCCCCCGAGGTCCACGCCGATGAAGTATTCTCGTTTGCCGCTGGATTCGGCCATATCAGGATTCGGTTGAAGCTGTTCTGTCTGCGCCCCGCGCGGAGCAACGCCGATGATTTATCCTGTCCCGCCTCCCAAGGCCACTCTGCATTTGTGCCGCGTAGTTTTTTGCCGGGGGGGCTGGCGGCGGCCGCCGGCCCCGTTCAAAGCCCGTGCTGCGCCGCCCCAGCGGGCTCAAATGAGCTTTCCTGCTTGAAAACCACGCAACAGCCTGACGCTTTTGTCATGCGTCGCGGACCCAGATCTGCCAACAATCACCTCAATGAAATCCTCCGCCTGCTTTTTGCTGATCCTGATGGCCGGTGCCGACGTGATGGCGCAGGCCTCAGGCAATCCGCAGCCTTCGCGCGTGGATTTTTCCCACGCCTTTGCCACGCCGCACCGGCTGACGGTTGCGCGGCCCGACAGCAGCGACAAGACGCTGCTCGACCTCCTGCCCGGCAGCCTGCGCGTGGCCTGGAGCTACGACGACCTGCTCCACTACCCGCTCGCGTCATTCAAGACACCGCCCGCCGCCTGGGCCGTGCGGATCACGCCGGAGCTGAGCGGCAAGCCGTTCGCCAAAAGCCGCTGGAAACGCGTCGAAGAACATCTGCCCGCGCTCGACAACCTCCACGAATCGCCCGGCGGATCGATGCGGATCGAAGTCGTGGGCGGCGCGACAGCCGCGATCCTTCGCGTGGAACTCACGAACACCAGCGATCAGCCGCAGCAGTTCAGCCTCCGCTGCGAGTCGTTGCATTGGGGCGAGAACCCGGCGTGGGTGGACCCCGCCCGCTGGCCCGGCGACAACCTTGTGGCCGGCTGGAACGAGCGCGCCGACCGCGTGCTGGTGCTGGGCATCGGCGCGGACCGCCATTCGCTCGCCGCCGACCGCCGCGCGCCCGGCCCGAAGACGATGCTGCTCGTCTGGGACGTGAAGCCCCACGAGACGCGCACCGGCTGGATTGTGCGTCCTTACCGCGCTTGCGCCGCCGATCTGACGGCGTTGCGCGCCCGCGACTGGACGAAGGAAATGGATGCCGCAAAGCAGGAGTGGCGCGCGTTGCTTCACCGCGCCAGCGGCGTGACGATTCCCGATGCCGGCGTCGCGAACGCCTACCTCGCCTGCCTGGCCGACCTGTTCATCATGCGCGAGCCGGTCGCGGACGGTTACACCGCCGCAGTGCCGGGCACGGAAGTTTATCGCGCGCCCAACGCCTTCGAGGCGGCGGTGGTCGCGGTGGCCCTGGACCAGGCGGGTTTGCACCGGGAATCGGCAAGCGGCTACCAGATGTGCCTCGACATGCAGGAGCCGGATGGCAATTGGAATGACCCGCGCGGCTGGGGGCATCTGATGTGGGGCGGCGCGGGCTTCAAGGCCTGGGCGGCGATGGAACATTACCGGCTCACGCGTGACCGCAACTATCTCGCAAAGGTGTATCCGCGGCTCGTTGCCAGTTCACGCTGGCAGGAACGCGAGCGGGCGCGCACGCGCGTCACCAGCGGGACGGAGCGTCCGTTGACCTACGGCCTCATGCCGCGCGGCATGGGCGACTGCGGTCTCAAAGACGACACCGACCTCTACGGCGTGTTTCTTCCGCACAACATCTGGGCCGTTTATGCCGACAGCCTCGCGGTTGAAACGGCGGAAATTCTTGGCAAACGGAAAGATGTCACTGAGTTGAAACGCATCCACGAAACCGCGCGGGCCGACCTGCTCCAGGCGATGGATCGCGGCGCGATTCGCGAGCGGGACTACCGCTGGATTCCCGGCGTTCCCGGCAAGACTTCCGGCAGCCGCTGGGGCGTGCTCAACGCCCTTTTTCCCTGCCGGCTCCTGCCCGCCGAGCACGAGTTGATCACCGGCACGCTGCGGCACATCGAGGCCAGCCTCAGTCCCGGCGGCATCCCGCTTCGCACCGGCTGGTTGCAGGACGGCATGTGGGTCGCCATCACGCTCGACAACGTGGCCGAGGTCCATCTCGCGCGCGGCAACGGCGATGCCGCCGCCCGTTACCTCTACGCCACGCTCAACCACGGCACGCCGCTCTACACATGGTGCGAGGAACGCGGCCCGGAGCCGGGCAGCGCCAAGTGCACCGGTGACCGCCAGCATCTGTGGACGCCCGTGGCGGTCGTGAGGTGCCTCCGTGACATGCTGGTGATGGAAGACGGCGACGGGTTGCAACTCGCCCTCGGCACCGAGCGCGAGTGGCTGACGGGCGGAAGCCCTGTCGGCATCACGAACGCCCCGACGCACTTCGGCCCGGTGTCATGGCGGATGGCATACGACGTCGCGGGCTCCCAGGTTTCCGGCGAAGTGGAGTTCCCAAAGAACTGCACCGCCGCCCGGGCCGCGCTGCACATTCGTTTGCCCGGCAAATTGCGCGTCACGTCCGTCGAACCGGCGTCTGGTGCGACGATCCTGCCGGGTGGAGGCGGTCTGAGTTGGAACTCGCCGCACGGGCGTATCGCCTTCAAAGCAGCAACCCAGTCACCGTAATCGAACCCATCCGATCACAACCACGCCCACCAATGATAACGGATGCCCTCATCGTCACCTGTGCCTGCAAGGCCAAGCCGCAACGCCGCAACGGCCGGTGGGCACCGTAGGAAGCGCCGTCGAAACTCAAGCCCATCAACAAACATGCCCCAGCCCCACATGAGCCATCATCCCACCCTCAGATTATCGCTGGCGATCGCCGCCAGCTTGTTCGTTCTCGCAGCCAGCGGTGCCTTCGGTGCCGATCCGTCGCCGGGCACGGTCACGCTCAACATCGAGCCGACCCGGGAATTCCCGCGCAACTCCGAGGGATCCTTCGCCACGCTAGCCTCGGGGCGCATTCTCTTCTGCTACTCGCAGTTCTATGGAGGTGCGGCGGATGAAAGTGCGGCGCGCATCGTGCGCATCCGCTCGGATGACCAGGGCCGCACGTGGAGCCGGCCCGAGGTGGTCGTGGAAAACACGAGCGGGAAAAACGTGATGAGCGTGTCCCTGCTGAGACTGGCCGGCGGAAAGCTCGCGATGTTCTATTGCGTTAAAAACAGCTGGATCGACTGCCGCCCTCACATGCGCGTCTCCAACGATGATGGCGTGACCTGGAGCGAGGCGAAGCTCGTGCTGGCGGCACCGGGCTATTTCGTGCTGAACAACGACCGCGTCATCCAGACCAGCAGGGGCCGCATCATCCTCCCGCTGGCATTCCACCGCTCGCGCGGCACTGACCCGCACTCCAGCAAATCATGGGATGCCCGCGCCATCACGATGTGGATTTACTCGGATGACGAGGGTGCAACCTGGCAGGAATCGGCAAGCTGGTGGGCCATGCCCGTGCGCAGCGGCAGCGGCCTGCAGGAACCCGGCGTGGTCGAGCTGGCCGACGGCTCGCTCTTCTCGTGGAGCCGCACCGATCAAGGTGCGCAGTATGGTTTTAATTCCACGGATGCGTGCAGGACATGGACGCCGCCGTTCCCGACGGAACTGAAATCACCGACCGGCCCCGCAAGCATCAAGCGCCTGCCCGGCAGCGCCGACCTGCTCGCGATCTACAACGATCATTCGGGCACGTTTCCATTCCCGAAGGGCAAACGAAATCCGTTCGTGGCGGCGATCTCCAGTGATGG
>JBAYGL010000103.1:0-12804 GCA_041666725.1 Limisphaerales bacterium | reverse complement strand
CATGGCTTTTTTTGCCGGCTGCTCGCCGAAAGAATCCGCCGCCCCCGCCATGCCCGCCTCCGATCATTCCACAGCGACCAACACCGTCTCGAAGACCGACGCCGAGTGGCGGAAGCAGCTCACTCCGGAGCAATACGAGGTGCTGCGCGAAGCCGGCACGGAGCGGCCGTTCGGCAAGGCCTACGAGGAGTTCAAGCAGCAGGGCGGCGGAACCTATGTCTGCGGCGGCTGCGGGGCCGAGCTGTTTTCCTCCGCGCACAAGTTCGATTCGCACTGCGGCTGGCCGTCGTTTTACGATCCGGCCAACGCGACCAATGTCCGAACCCGCGAGGACGGCGCGTTTGGCGTGACGCGGACGGAGGTGCTCTGCGCCCGGTGCGGCGGCCATCTCGGCCATGTTTTCAAAGGCGAGGGCTTCGACACACCGACAGACCAGCGCTACTGCATCAACGGCGTGGCGCTGAAGTTCAAGCCCGCCCCGGAACCGAAGAAGCCCTGAGAGCCCGCGCTCGACTTCACCCCGTCGTCCGGCCACCCTCCCGGGCCGTGAAACAGACGATTGTCACATTGGATTTGGAAGGCGTGCTGGTGCCGGAAATCTGGATCGCCGTCGCCGAGAAGACCGGGATCGCCGACCTGCGCCGCACCACGCGTGACGAGCCGGACTACGACAAGCTGATGCGCTACCGCATCGAGATCCTCGACCGGCATGGCATCAGGCTTTCGGACATCCAGAACGTCATCGGCACGCTCTCGCCGCTTCCCGGCGCGAAGGAATTCATTGAACAGCTGCGCGCGCTGACCCAGGTCATCATTCTCAGCGACACCTTCGAGCAGTTCGCCCAGCCGCTGATGCGCCAGCTTGGCTGGCCCACGCTGTTTTGCCACCGGCTGCTGGTGGCGGATGACCGCATCACCGGCTACGCGCTGCGCATGGCGGACCAGAAGCGCCAGTCCGTCCGCGCGCTGCAACTCCTCCAGTATCGGGTTCTCGCCGCCGGGGATTCCTACAACGACACCTCGATGCTGCTGCAGGCGGACAAGGGCTTTCTCTTCCACGCGCCGGACAACGTGAAGCGGGAATTCCCCCAGTTCCCGGCGCTTGAGTCCTATGCGGACCTGATGTCGCAGATGAAGACGGCGCTGTAACGCGCCTTCGGGCCGCAAACAAAACGGGACGGCCACCGCCAGGCTGGCTTTCCATCGGTCTGTTCTTGGCCGGCCTGACAGAAAAGCGCCGGGCTGGCTGGTGATTTTCCCCCTGCGATACGCCGTCGCAGTCGTTTTTGCCCCGACAGACGGCCACTCCCCACCCAACAGCCCCTGGAACTGAAGCTGCTCCAGACAACCCCGTAGTGAACCTTCAGACGGTTCAGCCGATATATGGATCAACGACCATGCGCATCATCCAGCCAAATTGCCGGGTCCAGTTCACCGCCGGGGACATCGACTTCATCATCGCCACGCTCGGGCGCGGTGCCGGCGACTCCGAATGCCTCACCCGCCTGCTGGGCGACGAGGACACGCGTGACCTGATTCTGGATGACGAGCGGCTGTTCCGGGCTTTGCTCGAGCACTGTGGCTGCTTGCGCGTGTCGGCACGGCTCTATTTTTACGTGATGGTGCGCCAGGTTCTGCGGCGCTCGGGCATCACCGGGCGCGCCGTGACGGACTACGTGGCGGAGGTGCTGGCGGAGTTTTCGGAGACGGAGCAGACGCGGCTGCGTGTGCCGGGCCGGCCGCAGGCGCTGGACTATTTTTTCGAGATGCTCGCCGCGCTCCAGACGGCGGACGAGCAGACGCGGTTCCTCATCCGCACGCACATCGGCAACCAGTCCCTCTTTCTGTCCGGCATCTTCCCCGACCGCATCCGCGCGCGGGCGGAGCGGAAAGGGTTCCCGGACCTCGGCTATTACGAATCGCTCGGACAGGCAAATTTCCGCGCCGCCAGCGACCACCGGCTGGCCCGGGAATATGAACTCACCGACGTGTTTGCCACCCTGTCCGAGCGGTTCCACGAAACCCGTCTCGCGCTGAATGACATGACCGGGCGCCTGCTGTCCGTGGGAGATCCGGAAGTGCCGGTGGGAATTCTGCTGAAGCCGGGGCTGAACTGAGTTCGCAGTCGCAACCTTCAGGTTGCGAATGAAAGCGCAGGCTGAAGTCCGCGCCTACGCGCCGAGCTTCAATGACTTCACGGCCTCGACTGCGAGGTCCAGTGCGCCGTCGGGGTTCAGGCCGAGCCAGAGCATGCCGACGATGCAGACTCCGAGCGCGAACTTCGTGGGCAGGGAAACGTAAATGGGCGTGAGGTCGGTCGCGCCCCTGGACCAGTAAACGGCCTTCACCACGCCGAAGTAGTAGTAGATCGAGATGAGCACGCCCACGACGGCCACGGCGAACAGCCAGTAGTAGGCGGACCAGCGGACGCCCTCGGCGATGACCGCCTTGAGCAGGAGGAATTTTCCAAAGAAGCCCGCGAGCGGCGGCACGCCGGCAAGAGAAACCATCGCCAGCGTCAGCGATGCGGCGAGCAGCGGTGAGCGCTGGCCAAGGCCGGCGAGCGAGGAGATGTCCTCCGCGCCTGCCTGCTGCATGACGACCGAGATGACCGTGAACGCGGCAAGCACGGTGAAGAGGTATCCGGCGAGGAAGTAGAGGATCGCCGACGAGCCGGAACGGTTCATCACGGCGAAGCCGAGCAACAGAAAGCCCGAGTTGACGATGCTGCTGTAGCCGAACAGACGCTTGAGGTTGCGCTGCGGGATGGCGCAGAGGCTGCCGTAGAGGATCGTCGCGGCGGCCATCACCATGAGGAGCTTCTCCAGATGCCACGCCAGGTCGGGAACCGCGACTCCGAGCAGCCGCATCAGGAGCACGACCCCCGCGGCCTTCGAGCCGACGGAGAGGAAGGCGGTCGTGGGCGTGGGCGAGCCTTGATAGACGTCCGGCGCCCAGATCTGGAACGGCACGACGGCCATCTTGAAGCCGAGGCCCACGAGCACGAGCAGCACTCCGGCGGTGAGCACCGGTTTGTGGGCGAGTCCGGCATTGCTGACAAGTTTGTCGGCCAGCTCGTTGAAGTTCATGGTGCCGCCCGCGCCGAAGACGAGAGCGATGCCGTAAACCAGGAAGCCGGAGGACAGCGCCCCGAGAATGAGATACTTGACGCCCGCTTCCAAGGATTCGACCCGCCTGCGGAGGAAGCTGACGAGCACGTAGAACGTCACGGTGATGAGTTCGAGCGAGACGAAGAGCAGCGTGAAGTCGTTGGCCGACGCGGCGAACATCATGCCGGCGAGAGCGAACAGGATGAGCGCGAAGAACTCGGACTGCCCGGCCTCGAAGCGGTCGCTGAACTCCGTGGCCATGATCAGCACCAGCAGCGCGGCGAGGAGGAAGAAGCGCTTGAACCAGAGCGCCAGCCCGTCCATGACGTAGGCGTTGCCAAAGGCGTAGAGCGTCTCCCGGCTGTCGAACACGAGGAAGCTGTAGAGCAGCACGACCGCGACGCCCAGCGCGGCGCCGTAGCCGAGCGTGCGGCGCTCCCGGGCGGGCGTGAACAGGTCCTGCATCAGCACGACCAGGCCAAGCACCACCACGGCCAGTTCGAGAACAATGAGAGAGGCGTTCATCAGGAAAAAGTCGCGAAGATTCGCGGGGCGTGAACAAGGGGCAGCCGTTCTCCCTCACCCCGGCCCTCTCCCGCTGGGAGAGGGGGAAAGTCAGTCAGCCAACGTGGACCCGCAGCACCCGGAGAACTCGAATGCGGACTACGTGCCTCCCTCTCCCGGCGGGAGAGGGCCGGGGTGAGGGGGAAGGAGTTGTTGTGTCCCAAGCGGTTCATGTTTTTCCAGAGCAACATTATCTCGGCTGCACGGCGCGCTGCTTGGCTTCGCCAGCGGCCTTCTTCACTTCCCCGGCCCGCGGGGCCTTGTCGGAAGTGCGGGTCTTGGCCATCGCGACGATGGCGGCGACGCCGGGTTGAAGCTTGTCGATCAACAGACGCGGATAGCAGCCGAGCAGGAGCAGCGCGGCGAGCAGGAGGACGAAGGGCACCTTGGCCCAGGCGCCGGCGTCCTTGAGCGCGGCCCACTCGGGCTTCGCCGGGCCGTGCAGGATGTTGCGCACGGCGCGGAGCATGTAAACCGCGCCGATGATGAGCGCGCCCCACGCGGCGAGCGTCGTCACGAGCGGGAAGACCTTCCATGAACCGAAGAGCACCATCGCCTCGCCGACGAAGTTGCCGAAACCCGGCAGGCCGCAGCCGGCGAGCATCGCCATCACGACCGCCGCGCCGAGGAAGGGAATTTGCCGCAGCAGGCCGCCGAGCTTTTCCATTTCCAGCGTGCCGGTCTGTGCCCGGAGCGCGCCGCTCAGGCCAAACGTCAGCGCCGCGAGGAAGCCGTGCGCGACCATCACGACGACCGCGCCGGTGATCCCGACGAGGCTCAGGCTGGCGATGCCGAGGAAGATGAAGCCCATGTGCGCCACGCTGGAGTTGCCGATGAGCAGGTTCAAATCCCGCTGCCGCATCGCGACGAGGCCGCAGTAAAGGATGTTGCCGAGGCAGAGGAACGCGAGGATTTCGAGCCAGGCCGCCGCGCCGTCCGGCATGAGCGGGATGCCGACGCGCAGCAGGCCGTAGAGGCCGAACTTCTTCAGCACGCCCGCATGGAGCATCGCGGTGGCGGTCGGCGCGGAGCCGTAGCCGAGCGGGGCCCAGGTGTGGAACGGCCAGAGCGAGACGAGGATGCCGAAGCCGAAGAGCAGCAGCGGAAAGATGAGCGACTGGGCCGCGAGCGGGAGGGGCTGGGCCTTCACGGCCTTGGTCAGCTCGACGATGTCGAACGTGTTCGCGCCGGACTGGATGTAGAGGGCGATGAGGCCGGCCAGCGCGATGAGCGCGCCGAGGCTGAGGTAGATCGAGATTTTGAAGGTCGCGTAGTTCCGGTTCTCCCCGTGGCCCCAGACGCCGATCATGATGAAGGTCGGGACCAGCGCCAGCTCGTGGAAGAAGTAGAAGAAGAACAGGTTCAGCGATGCGAACGCGCCGAGGATGCCGCCGGTCATCACCAGCAGCAGCACGTAATACTCCTTCTCCAGCCGGGTGATTTCCCGCGACACACACGCGGCGGCGAAGGCCACGATGGCCCCCATCACGATGAGGCCGAGGTTGATGCCGTCCACGCCGAGGTGCCAGCCGATGTCGAGCTTGAGGGCGGAGACGCTCACCCACGCGTGCTTCTGGACGAACTTGAAGCCGTTCTCAACCGGCGCGGCGTCGAACTTCACGAACAGGGCGAGCGCCAGCAGCATCGAGACAAACGTCGCGCCGAGCGCGGTGAGCCGGATGAGGAACTTGTAGTTCCGCGGGATGCACAGCACCACCAGCGCGGCCAGCAGCGGGAGGAGGAAGATGGAGGAAAGGAGGGACATGGAATCAGCGATAGACCTCGCGGCGGTTGCCAACATGCAGCAGCCAGACCACGCCTTGAGCAACGTCGCAGCGGTAAAGCACCCGATAGTCACCGACGCGCAGACGGAACCGGTTTGAGCCAGTCATCTGGTAGTGCGGGTAGGTTCGGAGCCGGGCGGCCATGAAAAGAATCTTCCGGTCAATTTGTTCCTGAACTTCCGGTGGGAGTGCGAGGAACAGCTCGTCGAACTCCTTGGCATGAACAAGTGTTGGCAGGCTCAAGCAGGCCCTCCAACCGTGCGCACGCGGACACGCCCTTCGGCGATGTCCCGCTCTGCCCGTTCCAAGCTGGCCTTGCAGGCGTCGGAGAGTTCGAGCTTGTCCTCTTCGAGCTGGCCCAGAAACTCGCGGACTTCGGCCAGTTCTTCAGGCGACAGCTTGGTCATGGCTGCTTCAATTTCTTTTACTGTGCTCATAGGGTCACGATAGCAGGTTCAGTTCAATGTGACATTCCGAGAAGCTGCCACGCCAGGACCAGCACCACGCCGGCGGCGAAGAGGAAGGCGTAGGTTTGCAGATTGCCGGTCTGCACCAGGCGCAGGGCGCGGCCGAAAAGCTCGGTGGTGCCGTGCGTCCCGCGCACGAGCAGGCCGGCGACAATCCAGCGGTCAAACCAGTCGGCGGCCTTCGCGAGCGTCTCCTGCGTGACGGAGATGAACCACTCGTAAAGCTCGTCGAAGTAGAAGCGGTCGCGGGCCATCTTCGCGAGCACGCCGATTTTCCCGGGCAACGGGTCGCAGTCGGCGTTGGCGTAGAGCGCGCGGGCGAGCTGGTAGCCGGCAAGCACCGCGAGCAGGCCGAAACTGGCGGCAAAGACGTTGTGATTGAAGGGCGCGAAGAGATTTTCGAGGAAGCCGCCGTCGTGCGGAGGGTGTTCGCCGGGGAAGAGCCTGCCGATGTAGGCGTCAATGCCCCACGCGCCCGCGAGCAGCGTCGGCACGGCGAGGATTTTCAGCGGCCAGGTCATCACGCCAGGAGACTCATGGGCGTGGCCGGCCTCCTCGCTGCGCGCGTTGCCGCAGAAGGCGACCAGCACGAGGCGGCTCATGTAGAAGGTCGTCAGGCCCGCGACAAACACGCCGAGGACGAAGAGGGGAATGTTCCGGTGCGCCGGGTCGAGCGCGCTGGCGAGGATCGCGTCCTTGCTGAAGAAGCCGGCGAACGGCCACACGCCGCAGAGCGCGAGCGTGCCCCATTGGAATGTGCGCCACGTCGTGGGCATGGCTTCGCGCAGGCCGCCCATCTTCCAGATGTTCTGCTCGTGGTGGCAGGCCAGAATCACCGAGCCTGCCCCGAGGAAGAGCAGCGCCTTGAAGGCCGCGTGCGTGGTGAGGTGAAACATCGCCGGGCCGGGCGCGTGGAGGCCCACGGCCATCACCATGTAGCCGAGCTGCGAGAGCGTGGAGTAGGCGAGGATGCGCTTGATGTCGTTTTGCTGGAGCGCCATGAGGGCGGCCAGCAGCGCGGTGAAGCCGCCAATCCACGCGATGAACTCCAGGGCGTGCGAGCCGGGGACGTTCAGGATGAAGAAAATGCGGCAGAGCATGAACACGCCGGCGGCGACCATCGTGGCGGCGTGGATCAGCGCGCTGACGGGCGTGGGGCCCTCCATCGCGTCCGGCAGCCAGACGTGCAGCGGGAACTGCGCGGACTTGCCCATCGCGCCCATGAAGAGCAGCAGGCCGACGAGCGTGGTCAGGACGTTCGGGTGGACAATCCACCAGTGGGTGGACTGGAAGACTTTCCCCAGAGGCTCGGCGAGCACGGAGAATCCGACGGCCTTGTCCGCGAGCCGTCCGCCCAGTTCCACCGTGCCGGCCAGCTCCGTGAAGTTCACCGAGCCCAGCGCGGCCCAGGTGAGGATGATGCCGAGGATGAAGCCGAAGTCGCCCACGCGGTTCGTCAGGAAGGCCTTCTTCGCGGCGTCGGCGGCGGAGTTCTTCTCATACCAGAAGCCGATGAGCAGGTAGCTGCTCACGCCGACCAGCTCCCAGAACACGAACATCATGAAGAGGTTGTTCGCGAGCACGATGCCGAGCATCGAGAAGGTGAAGAGGCTCAGGCTGGCGAAGTAGCGGCTGAAGCAGCGGTCGCCGTTCATGTAGCCGCGCGAGTAGATGTGGATCATCAGCCCGACGCCGGTGACGACGATGAGCATGAGCTTGCTCAACGGGTCGAGCAGCAGGCCAAACGAGACCTGCAGCTCCCCGACGGTGAGCCAGTTGAAGCTGGTTTCCAACGCGCGGTCACCCGTGAAGGCAAAGAGGCCGAGGCTCAGGATGAAGCCGATGGCAATCGCGCCGATGGACAGGCGGGCGCTGTGCTCCGTATCGCGCTGCGTGCAGAACGCGATGACCGCCGCCGCCGCGAGCGGCAGGAGCAGGATCGTCAGCGCGGCGAGGCCGGCGGGGCTGAAGGTGGGGTCCATGTCAGAGTTTGAGCGAGGTCAGGTCTTCCACGTGCGCGGACTGGCGCCTGCGGTAGAGCGCGACGATGAGCGCGAGGCCGACGGCGACTTCCGCCGCCGCGACGGTGATGATGAAGAAGACCATCATCTGGCCGGTGAGGTTTTCGTTGAAGCGCGAGAAGGCGACCAGCGCGAGGTTGGCGGCGTTGAGCATCAGCTCCAGCGACATGTAGATGACGAGGACGTTGCGCCGCAGGATGACGCCCAGCAGCCCGAGGCAGAAGAGCATCGCGCTGACGGTGAGGTAGTGTTCGAGGGCGACGTTCATCGCGGATAGGGAATGGAGAATGGGGAATGGGGAATGGGGAAGAGGCGAGCGGACGACGCCCTGTTCCCTATTCCCAATTGCCTATTGCCTCGGTTGTTCATTTCAGCTCCTTCTTGCTCAGGAGAATCACGCCCACCATCGCCACGAGCAGGAGGACGGAGACGATTTCAAAGGGGAGGAGGAACTGGCCCTTGGTGAACAGTTCGAGGCCGAGCGCCTTGGTGTCGCCGATGACGCGCGGGTTGGCGGCCTGGCTCAGGTCGCTGCCCCAGATGGTGCGCACGAGCAGGAAGCCCAGGCCCAGCACCGCGCCCGTGCCGGTCACGATGCCGAAGAGGTTTATCTTCCGGCGCTGCTCCTCCTTGAGGTCGAGCAGCATGATGACGAAGAGGAAGAGCACCATCACCGCGCCCGCATAGACGAGGATTTGCACCGCCGCGAGGAAGAAGGCGTTGAGCAGCACGAAGAGGCCGGCCATCGCGCAGATGGTCAGCACGAGGAACATCGCGCTCGTGACCGGGTTGCGGCTGAACGGATTGGCCACCACCAGCGCGCCGAAGAGGAGCGTCAGGAAGGCGAAGAGGTAGAAAAGGGCGTCGGGCAATGTCATGCGGCAGCCGTGGAAAATGACCGATGACCAAACGCCATGTTCGAGGCGCTTGGCCGCTCGGTGGGCCATTGGTCATTGGTCATTGATTGGCAATTGGTCATTGGGAGTTGGTCATTCAAACCTTCACCGGAAAAATCTCCTGCTCTTTCGCCTCGTCCAGCTTGTGCTTCCACTTCTGGATGCCCGGGTGCGTGCCGCCGAGGGCGAGGAGCTTCTCCTTGTTGTAAATCATCTCGCCGCGCGCGAGGCCGGTGAGCGAGAAGTCGCTCTTAAGGAAGATGGCTTCCTCCGGGCAGACTTCCTGGCACAGGCCGCAGAAGATGCAGCGGAGCATGTTGATTTCGAACTCCTCCGGCATCTTCTCCGCGTTCGTGCGGTCGGCGGGCTTGCCGTTCGGGCCGGGCGGCGTGATGCGGATGGCCTTGGGCGGGCAGACGAATTCGCAGAGCTGGCAGGAGACGCACTTGGTCGCGCCGTCCTGGTCGCGCACGAGATACGGTGCGCCGCGATAGCCGGGCAGCACCTTGGTCGGCTCCTCGGGATATTGCTGGGTGACGGGGGTCCTGGTGGTGAGGGTGTTGAGGAAATGGCGCGTGGTGACCTTCAGCCCGCCGATGATGGCCGGCAGATACAGCCGCTCAAACCAGGTCAGTTCGTTGCGTTTGACAATCATGGTCGCGCGTTGGTCAACGGTTCGTCAGGGCCACCACGCCCGCGGTGAGGATGATGTTCGCCAGTGCCAGCGGGATGAGCCGCCGCCAGCCGAGGTCCATCAACTGGTCGTAGCGGAAGCGCGGGATCATCCAGCGCACCCAGATGAATATGAACATGAACGTGAGCATCTTCCCCATGAAAATCCCGATGTGCAGCAGGCCCATCCAAACGGAGTCCGCCGGCTGGTCAAGGCCGAGGAAAGGCAGCGTCCAGCCGCCGAGGAACAGCGTCGTCATCATGGCTGAGCCGGCGAACATGTTCGCGTATTCGCCGATGAAGAACATGCCGAACTTCATCGAGCTGTATTCCGTGTGGTAGCCGCTGACGAGTTCGGACTCGGACTCCGCCATGTCGAACGGCAGGCGGTTCGTTTCCGCGAAGGCCGCGATGAAGAAGATCAGGAAGGACAGGACGCCGCACGGCGCCAGCAGGAGCGTCTGCGCGCTAAAGCCGCCGCCCAGGACAGGAAAGACATTCCAGCCGTGCTGTGCCTGGTAGGAAATGATCCTGCCGAGGTTCAGGTCGCCGACGACGAGGAACACCGGGATGACGCTCAGGCCCATCGCGATTTCGTAGGAAATCATCTGCGCAGTGGCGCGGATGCCGCCCAGGAACGGATACTTCGAGTTCGCCGCGTAGCCCGCCAGCACGATGCCATACACGCCCAGTGACACGATGCCGAAGGTGTAGAGGATGCCGACGTTGAGGTCCGCAATGACCATCTTCTGCGCGCCGATCGTGGAGCCGAACGGAATCACCGCCACGATCAGGAACGCCGGCACGAGTGAAATGGCCGGCGCGAGCCAGAAGTAAATTTTCCGCACATGCGCGGGAGTGAAGTCCTCCTTGATGAAGCTCTTCACGCCGTCCACGAACGGATGCCAGATGCCGAGCCTGGTGAGGAACGGCCCGAGGACCGGGATGCTGCCGATGAGCGGGAGGTTCACGCGGTTCGGTCCGACGCGGTCCTGGATGAGCGCCGAGACCTTGCGCTCCACAAGCACCGCGTAGGCGACGAGTGTCAGCAGCGGCACCAGGACGCAGATGATCTTCAGCAGCGTGAAGAACACGAACTGCGTCTGCGGATTCAATGAATCAAGCCAGGCCATGTTGTCTTATCTCAGCGCCATCCAAACGCGGATGGCAGCGGTAATCTGCTCGAACTGTTTCTCATTCATCACACCCAGCCGCCGGATAAGCCGAACGGCGGCCAGCGGGCCGGTGTTCTGCACATCGAACGCGCCGACTTTCAGGAACGGCATCGGCACGTCCACTTCAAACCGACCGCCCCGCACGGTCGTCGTGTGCGGGACGATGCAATACAAGGCCCGCTCCTCGTCCGTGAACGGGATGTTGACCACCAGCGCCGGACGGACCTTGCCGGCCATGCCCAAGTCAACGAGCCACACTTCGCCGCGTCTTGCGATTGGCATCGGTAGCTTCCCTTTCGTCGAGGTCGCGAAACGCCTGTGCGGTCATCATCGTGGCCTCTTCGTCCGAGATGCCGCCGTAATCGGGGACCGCAGTGTCGTGCCGCACCGCCCATACGACGAATTCGTGCCTCTTCTTCGGCGGCATCGCCAGCACTGTTTTCTTAAGTTCAACAACACTCATGGGCTCAAGTTTAGCCGTTGTTTCGTTGTTCGGTAAGTTTCAAATCTGCACCGTCACGCCCAAGTCACCGAGTTTCGCCCATTCGAGACCCGCAAGGCCGGGGACTTCGCGCGTCATCTGGTTGAAGACCCCTTCAATGGTCGAGAAGCCGTTCTGGCCGGTGACGTTGTGAACCAGCTCGTGCAGGAACTCCCACTCGGGCCGGGCGTCGCCGGGGGCCTCGACGGCCTTCATGAACTTCTGCACGCGGCCCTTCACGTTCACAAACGTGCCCCGCTTCTCGGCGTGCGCGCAGCCGGGCAGGACGAAGTGCGCGGCGGCGGTCGTCGCGCTCGGGAGGATGTCGCTGACGATGAGCGTGTCGAGCTTCGCCAGCAGGTCCGCGCCGATGCCGTGCTGGGTCACGTCCTCGCCGAAGACGATGAGCGTGCGGATTCCGCCGCTGCGGATGCCGTCCGCGATCTTCGCGAGGTTCGCGCCGAGCTGCGGGCCGGCGATGCCGGTGAGCCGCGCGCCGTTGGAGTTCGGGTTCTTGTCCGCGTTGACGAGCAGCTTGTCGCCCTCGCCGTTGCGGGCGACGGAGTCGGTCAACGCGCTGAACTTCTTCGCGAGCTTGGCGAGGAGCCAGAGTTCCTCGGTCGTCTGCCGCGCGCTGCCGACGACGGCCACGCTGCCAGTCGGGGCGGAGGTGAGCTTGGCGGAGATGGCCTTGAGCGCGGTGGGCCACGCGACTTCCAACATTCCGCGTTCCGCAATCCGCATCCCGCACTTTTTGAGCCGGTCTGCGCGGCCGATCCACTTGTAGTTCAGGCGGCCCGAGTCGCACATCCACGTCGAGTTCACCGCGTCGTTCTGGCGCGGCTCGTAGCGATAGACCTTCTCCTCGCGCGAGCCGACGACGATGTTGCAGCCGGTGCCGCAGCTCGTGCAGAGCGACTTGGTCTCCTTCATGAACCACACGCGCATCTGGAAGCGGAAGTCCTTCGAGGTGAGCGCGCCCACCGGGCAGATGTCCACGGTGTTGAGCGTGTAGTTGTTGTCGAACTTGCCCTCCGCCCAGGCGGCGATGGTGTTGTAGCTGCCGCGGTTCACGATGCCGAGCGCGTCGTCGCCGGCGATGTCCCTCGTGAAGCGGATGCAGCGGGTGCAGAGCACGCAACGCTCGTCGTCGAGCACGATGCGCGGGCCGAGGTCCACCGCCTTGGGCTTGTGAACCTTCGGTTCGACGAAGCGGCTTTTCGCCTGGCCGTGCTCGATCGAGTATTCCTGCAGCTTGCACTCGCCCGCCTGGTCGCAGATGGGGCAGTCCAACGGGTGATTGATGAGCAGCGATTCCAAGACCGCCTCGCGCATCTGCTTCGTTGCGGCCGAATTCGGGTAAATCTCCATGCCCGGCGAAATGGGCGTGGCGCACGCGATGGCTCCGCGCGGCGTGGACGGTTCGTAAGGCAGCACCGACTTGGCAATTTTCGGCGAGCCGTCTTCGTTGAGCACGGGCTTGCGGTCCGGTCCCATCTGCGGCGTGCCGAACTCGACGAGGCACATGCGGCAGTTGCCGGCGACGGGCAGCTTCGAGTGGTAGCAGTAGTGCGGCACCTCGTGCCCGGCGAGTTCACAAGCCTGCAGCATCGTGGTCGGCTGCGGTTTGCCCT
>JBAYGL010000102.1:0-12824 GCA_041666725.1 Limisphaerales bacterium | reverse complement strand
TCTCGCGCCCCGAGAAATCCATGATGCTCCTAGCGCCCCTGGCGGTGGAAGCCGGCGGATGGGGCCTGTGCCAAAAGGCCGGGCGAGCGGGCGACCCGCCCGGCACAAAGCCGGCAATCTTCACCTCCACAGCCGACCCCGCCTACCAGGCCATCCTCGCGATGATTGTTGCCGGCAGGGAATTCCTCGACCGGGACAGCACCCGGTTTGACATGGCGGGCTTCAAGCCGCGCGCCGACTGGGTCCGGGAAATGAAACGCTACGGCGTGCTGCCGGAAAGCGTGAAACCGGAGGAAGTGACGGATGTTTACGCCATCGAGCGCGACTACTGGAAATCGCTCTGGCACCAGCCTTCGGCCCTGCCCGGCATGCCTGTCCCGGGAAGCTCAAGGAACCGGCTTTGACAGCTCACAATCGCATCGGGCTGACAGAAAAACTCGGGTAATGAAGACGAGCCCCGAGTCCTCCGGGAACGATTGCATGGGAATTCATTGCCTTCGTCAGCAATCTCACAGTGCGGCCTGCACCGCGAGTATCTGCTGTGCCACGATCCAGCGATACACGTCGAACTCCGCGGGCGACCAGAGGTCGTCGTTTTTGTATTTGGGCTGAACACGGATTGAATTCCACACGGAGGCCAGTTCGCGGGCTGCTGTTTCGGCAGCACGCTGCGCGGCCGGTTTCGCACTGCGCCGGGCTTCGTCGATGAGCCGTTCGAGCGTGTAGATGTAGCGGTAGTCGTCATAGCCCTCGCGATAAGCTTCCCACAACGCCACGGGGACAGGCGTGCCATCGGGCTCCTGACGGTTGAAAAAATCCATATACTCGGCGTCCAGGTAATTGAATTGGTCGCCGCTGCTGCTGGAATATATCCAGGGGATCAGCGCCCGAAATCCGCTGCGCCAGAAACCGAACCCATACGTCATGCGCGCGCCGGCAACCGGAGTGTGGTCATTTTCGCCGGCGACATGATTGGGGTAGCACCAGTATTCCACCTTGCGCGCCTTCGTGTCGGCGAGCACCGCCTCGCGATCAGGCGCGAAGGGTTGCGTGGACCACACGTCGATGTAGGGGCGCATCGGATCGTAGTGATCGTGCGTCGGATCGGCTGTCACGTAGGTTCGCACCCCGGCGGCCTTGCACGCCCTGAGCACCTTGACCATGAAACTCACCGCAGCGGGATCGGTATGGGGTTCATCATAGGGGTAGTAGAGGAACTCGGGCCACCCGCGCCGTTTGCGCTCCGACTCGATGGCGGTCACCAGCGCGGTCATCTCGCGTTCAAATTCAGGCGGCGGATCCTTCACGCCATTCAAGTGCGATCCGAAACGCTCCTTCATGTATTTTTGATAAACCTCGCCGGTGCTGATGCCCATGACCACGGGGCCGGTGAAATCGAATTTGCGCCACAGCTCGATCTTCGCGGCAAGCGTGTCCCAGTCGAATTTGAAGTGTCCCTGGGCATCGGCTCCCCGGCACCAGATGCTGAGCACCACGTTGCGCGTGCCGTGCGCCACCATGTCCGCATGTTCAGCTTCGGCTTTGCGGCGGAAATACTCGCGGGAAAATTCATCCTTCGCACTGCTCATCCGGTCCAAGGGATGGTTGTAATAGATGCCGAAAATCTTTGCCGGGTCATCGCGCAACTTGATCGGCAGTATTTTCAGACGGACAGGCAGGGTCACGGCCTTGCCACCGGTGCAGGTGAAGGTGACTTTGCCGGCGTAGCTGCCCGCTGGCGTCGTGTCGGGCACATGGACCGTCAGCCAGAAGCGCTCGTTTTCCCCCGATTTCAGATCAAGCGCATCGAAACGCTCAAGAACGTCAGGGACAATGCTCCAGCGGTGCTTCGTCGTGTAGTTCGGCATGGCACGCATGTAGCGAACGCGACGCACTTCAACGTTCCTGGCCTGGATCGGGCCGATGTCGCTCACCGTCACCCTGGCACCGGCAAGATCGCGCAGCGGATGGATGATGAAATTGAGCGGCTCGTATTCTCCCGGCGTGGCAAAGGCGCGCAGCTCCGGGTTCAACTCCTCAGCCCTGGGCATCGTGTGCGGATAGATGCACTCGACATAAGGACGCGAATAAACCACGTAACCGCGCTCTTTGTCCGCAGCCGTGAGCGGCGGCATCACGCCGGCGGACGGCTCCGGGGTTTGCTTCCATTTCGCCCACTCGGAGGGCGGCATGCGCCAGGTCCATTCCTCGAAAGGCACGAGGATTTTTTCCCTGACATGCCCGGCGTCTGCTGCTCTCCACGCCATGATGGCGTTCACAAGAAACTTGCTGCGCGGTGAGAATTTCACCACCAGCGGCCCCTGGCCGACATGAGCTTTAAAGCGAAGCGGCTTGAACTGATAGGCTCCCTCGATCTGGACCCGCTGACGCTGACCGGCCACTTCGACTGTGAAGTCATAAAACTGATCTCGCGACGCGTCGCTTGCACCGCAGACGATGTAAATCTCGTAGTCGCCCGGTTCGGCCTTGATCAGAAAACTGTTCTCGCGCTCCCCGGCAATGACATCCTCCGTGATCGGGTTGGTCCACATCGGTGGTCCGCCGGGATCGCCGCTCTTGAAGACCCTGGCGCTGGCTTTCAATCCGTCCTTCGACTTCCAACCAAAACCAGCCGTGTCGGTGTAGACACTGCCCGCGGTCACACGCGTGAATCCCTCCCACGTCCCGGATTTCTCCGTGCCCATGTCGTAAAGCAACGGAGACGCATTCGCTCCGACCGCTGTGACCACCACCGCCGCCAGCACATTGAGTGTCTTCATAAGCGATTGGCTCGTTTAATCATAGCCGCCATGGCGACGCGACCACACGGACAAGGGCAGTTGCGGTGGCCGTGCCCCCCTCCACACTTGCTCGCAACTCGTAATCTCCCGCTTGCAAAGAAGCCTTGCTGACGTCAAGCGCAACGCGCTGCCCGCCCCGTCCTGATTCGACTGTTCCGCCGGCCATGACACGACCCTGGCGGCGCAACTCCCAAGTGACGCGCTTGTGTTCAAACTGGCTGATGCCTGTCAGCCGGAAGCTCACTGGAATCTGCCTCACGTCGTCAAACATCACCGCATTCACCGCCGTGAAATCCAGCACCGTGGGCGCGGCGTATCGCAGCAGCGCCAGGTCATCGATGTAAAAATCCAGCTTGTCCTGATGGTGATACTTGTCCTCGGCGATGCTGAATTGCATGACGCGCACGTCGTTGGGCTGGGAAAACTTCGAAATGGGTATCCTGACCTCCACCCATTCCCCTTTCTTCAGTTCGGACAACGTCCGCGAGTAGTTCAGAGATTTGTCCCCACCCTGAGAAATAATCAGGCTGACGGGGGCGGTCGGCAGTGCTTCGCGCGAGGTGCCCGTGTAAATCCACATATGAAGAAAGTCCCAGGCCGACCAGTCGCCCGTTGCCCCGGTCACTGTGTGACTCACGCGTGGCCATCCAATGGGATACTTTGCCTCGCCAGCGTAGTAGTCCACTGTGATGTGCCAGTGCAGGGAGGGTCCGGCCGTCTTCACGCGATCCGTGGAAGGCAGCATTGTTGCCTCGGCAGCCGACCAGGTCTTCGCGGTGTCGCCGTTGAACAGCACGAGCTTTTCCAGCAGAGGTTCGCCAGAGAGCAGCACACCCGTGGCGCATAGAAGGCAGAGCATGATGAGCTTCATGGTTGAAGGCTATGTTGAGCCAAAGGAACTCTCTTTGATAGAAGTGATGTCATCGGGAGCCATTTCCGGAAACGATTGGCAGCGCCGTCCCAATGCCCGGCGGAAATGAGGACCAAGTGATATTTAATCGTGGCTGGCTGCTGTTGCGCTTGATTGGCTGGTTGAAGTTGCAATTCAAAAAGCTCTTGAGCTCGGCCGCTGGTGTGGAGTTCACGAAACCACCCACACTAACTCCAATTCGCCGGCTTTGATCATGAATGTCAGCATCTTTTGAAATGCCGCTCTTCCGGAATCGATTGGCTTCAGTTACAGGCCTACTGCCACCCCGACCGCGCAGGGTGAGAAACAAAGACGGCTCCATCACGGAACACCAGAAACCAGCCTTCAGCGCTCTTCCCTTACCTTTTTTTGCTATGGGTGAGGGACGGCTGGAATCAAGGCGCTCGGGGGGGATATGATGAACCGGCGACGGATCGCGGCGACCGCCAACTCATCGGATGACGTTTCGCAGCGAGGTCGTTCTTTACGACACCAGTCGCACCTCATGCCAGCGGGACGAGTCACGCGGCCTGCTCCGAGACCGTGGAGACTCCCAACTGGGCGAGCTTGAACGGAGAAAAGAGCGTGATCCGGTTCCCATGCACTTCGAGAAGGTTTTGCCGGTGAAGTGACGCTAGTGCACGGGAGAATGTCTCGCTGACAGTTCCTATTTCGGAGGCGATGACCCGCTTCGTTTCACTGAGCCGGATGGTGCAGGGTTCGCTGCTGCCCGGATTCGGACAGCGTTGTATCAACCAGTCGACCACGCGCGTCTTCACATCTTTCAGGGTCAGACTTGCGATCAATCCGACCAGCTGGCGCGAATGCCAGTCCATTGATTTTAAAACCCGAAGTGCCAGTTCGGGCTGCCGCCTCAGGAGGTCGATGAATTCGTTTTTCATCACCATGACCACCTGTGAATCCTCGATCACGCACGCATCGGCGGGATACCCGGAGTTCAGGAAAAGCATTTCCTCTCCAAACGATTCGTAGGGACGATAGATGTGCAGCACCTGTTCCATTCCCGAAATGCTGAGACGGCGAACTTTGACCGCGCCTGTCAGCATGACATAAAAACCCGTCAGGAGGGTCCCCTCATGAAAAATGGACTCTCCCTTGGAAACTTGTTTGAGAACGCTGATCGAAGCGATCTGTTCCAGTTCGGTCTCCGCCGCACTGCCAAACAGGCGGCTGTTTCGGAGAGTGTTTATGATGGCTGCCTGCCGAAGGCCTGGAACGATTGTTTTCACATCTCCAGCGAATAGCGTCCACCCAAGGATGGCTCCTCACTTTTTGTCCAATGAGAATCGTTCCTTGAGGGGGACAAGCTCTCAAGCGTTCTGACTTTTAATGGTCGCCAGCCCACTTTGGCAGGGGCTGGACAAGCCCGAATTGTCCCGCGACCTATGCGTTCCGCTCCGCCAGCAACTGCGCGGCCGGGAACAGCACTTCATTTTCGAGATGGATGTGCCGGTGCAAGTCCTCCTCCAAGTCGCTCAAGCCGGCGAACAGGGCGCGGTAGGTGTTGCAGGCCTCGGCGGGAGGCTGAAACCCGTGGCTCCGCTCGCGCAACCGGGCCAGGGCCACACCAACCTCCTCGTGTTCATGAATCATGCAGGCGATCGGGCCATCCAAAGACGCCATCACAGCCTCGCCCCGGCTCATCGCCGAGATCGCCGGAAAAAGTATCCGCTCCTCCTTCATCATGTGGCTGGTCAGCTCGTCTTCAAGGCCGACGAACACTTGAAACATTTCCGCCAGCGACGGCGTATGGCCGCCGTGAACCTGGGCAACCCGCGCGGACATGGCATGCAGCCGCGGCAGCTCACGACGCAGAAAGCCGTGGTGCGTTTCGACGATGTAATCCGCCAGCTCGTGCGGAGGCAGCTCGGCCGGGTTCTGCTGTGGGGAGTTCTTGTCGGCCAGCTCGGCCTCCAGTTGCTCCACCACGACATCGGCCACAATCCCCCTGCCCGCACATGCATCAAGCAGGGTGCGGCCGCCCTGGCAGCAGAAGTCGATGCCAAAGGCCTGGAAAACCCGGGAGCGCCCCGGTCGTTCGGCGACAAGTTCGCCAACGGTGCGGGCGAGCAACGGAGTTCCGGGAGGTGAGATTACGTTCGTTTTATGGCTCATATGGCGGTGACGCTGCCACGATGCCTTTTTTGGAAAATTGACAAAGGTCAACGAACCGCGCGTTCGATCCTTTCATCGCCGCACCTGGCCGCAGTCACCACCGGGGACGAATGAGAATCATCTGAACCGGCAAGCACCTCCGCCTCCAGTCCCGGTCCCCCGTCAAATCTTGATTCAGATCAATGCGTCAGGCGTTCCCGAGGAGAACGTTCGACGAAACACAACTTTTTACCCATGTCCCGGTTCCACCGCCGCCACCCGAGGTGTCGGCGGGCGCTGCCTGAATCAAAACTCCCGAAAGCCATGCGAATGTTTTTAACCGCCCGCGCCGGGCTCATCCTGTTGTTCTGCCTGAGCACAACGGCCTTTGCAGGAGGGCATCGCTTTGCGTGCGCAGACTACTCGCAGGGGAAGGTCTTTGTCGTGAGCGCCGAAGGCAAGGTGGAGTGGGAGCACCCTGCGCCGAGCTGTGACGAGCTCTGGGCGCTGCCAAACGGAAACCTTCTCTTCACCACGGGGCACGGCGTGAAGGAGGTCACGCGCGAAAAGAAAGTCGTCTTCAGCTACGAATCAAAGAGCGAAATTTACGCCTGCCAGCGGCTCCCGAACGGCAACACGTTCATCGGCGAGTGCAATACCGGCCGCCTGATCGAAATCGCGCCCTCCGGAGCCATCGTGAAGGAAATCCGGCTGCTGCCGGAGGGAACGAACGGCGGCCACGTCTACATGCGCAACGCCCGCCGTCTCCCCAACGGCCATTACCTCGTGACGCTCTACCGCGACCGCGTCGTGCGCGAATACGACGGCCAGGGAAAAGTGGTTCTCGAAATTCCCGCCGCCAGCGGCCCGCACAGCGTCGTGCGTCTTTCAAACGGGCACACGCTCATCGCGTGCGGCGACGCAGTGAAGGACGGTGCCTGCGTGTTTGAGGTGGACGCCAAAGGCCGGACGGTCTGGGAAATCAAGAGCCGGGACCTGCCCGGGATCAGCTTGAAATTCATGACCGGCCTCCAACGCCTCCCCAACGGAAACACCGTGATGTCGAACTGGCAGGGGCACGGACAATTCGGCACGGGCCCGCATATCATCGAGGTGACGCCCGAGAAAAACGTCGTCTGGACCTTCGCCGACCACCAGACGATGAAGACGGTGTCCAGCGTGCAAGTGCTCGACGTGCCGGGCGACGCGATCAAGGGAGAAGTCCAACATTGACCGGAAACCCAGACCACCCAGGGAGGATCAAATGCCATTCCATTCTCACATTTTCACCGCCCTGCTCCTGTTGCTCGTGGGCTTTACGGCGCGGGCTGCGGAGCCCTCGGTCGAAGCCGACTGGCGCAAGCAGGACGGCATCGGCACGCCGCGGCTCCCGGGCACCTATGCCGCGACCATCGGCCGGTTGTTCCAGCGCGGCGACGCCCTGGTGCAGGACTTGAAAGTGGTGTCGCCCGCATGGGATACGCTGCGGAAGGAGTGGAGCGAGCTGCGCATCGGCGGCGAGGCGGACTCGCCAGCCTGGGAAAACCTCTGGCGTCGCGTGCATGAAGTGCGGCGGCAGATCATCTTCAGCAATCCGCTGGCAGACACCGGCCCGCTGCTGTTCGTCAAGCAGGCGGCGGGAACGTTCAGCCATCAGCTCACGCAGGTTTACGGTCGCTACGCACGCCCGGGCGGCGGCATCTTCGTGCTTGATGCGCCGGGCAAATCGCCGGTCATCCGGCAGATGGCGGCGGGAAAGCTGGGCGAAGGAAGCTTCCAGACTCCCGAAGTCTCATTCGATGGCCGGAGCGTGATGTTTGCATATTGCGCCACAGATCAGAGGCAGAAGGACGCGCGCTTCTATCATCTCCACCGGATGAATGCCGACGGCACCGGGCTGCGGCAACTGACTGAAGGAGCAGAGGACGATTTCTCGCCGCGCTTTCTGCCGGACGGAAGCATCGTTTTCATTTCGACGCGACGCGGCGGGTTTCACCGCTGCGGCAGCCCGGGCTGTCCGGTTTACACGCTGGCAGCGGCGGATGCGGACGGCGGGAAGATTCACCTGCTCTCGCATCACGAGGTGCAGGAGTGGGATCCTGCGGTGCTGCACGACGGCCGGATCCTCTACACGCGCTGGGACTATGTGGACCGGCACGCGGTGTTTGGCCAGCAGTTGTGGACCTCGTGGCCGGACGGCACACGGCCCGGCGGATACTACGGGAACTACACGCGCAATCCCGTGGGCCTCTGGGAATCGCAGCCGGTGCCGGGCTCCTCGCAAATCATGGCGACCGCGGCGGCTCACCATGCGATGACGGCCGGTTCGATCGTGCTGGTGGATGTGGACCGGGGGCAGGACGGGCTGGGACCGCTCACCCGGCTGACACCGGAGACGCCGTTCCCGGAAAGCGAATATGCCGTCTCGGACGGAGCGGGCCGGGCCCGGTGGTTTCAGAATGCCAGCGATGCGAAACCCGCCAACACGCCGGAGAATTTACGCTGGCCGGGCCATTGCTACCGGACACCGTGGCCGCTGTCGGAAAAGTATTTCATCGCCGCCTACAGTTTCGAGCCGCTGATCGGCGAGCCGCACGGCAACTCCGCCAGCATGTTCGGCCTCTACCTCGTGGACTGTTTCGGGAACAAGGAGCTGATCCATCGCGACCCGGAGATCAGCAGCCTGTGGCCGGTCCCGCTGCGCGCCCGCACGCGCCCGCCGGTGCTGCCGTCGCAGCTTGTCGCGAACGCGGAGCGCGAGGGGACCGTTGTGGTTCAGAACGTTTACAACAGCGAATCGAAGCTGCCGGCGGAGTCCGTGAAACGGTTGCGCATCGTGCAGGTGCTGCCCAAAACCACCTCCGGCAAGGACCGTCCTCCGGTCGGAGCGGCGGCGGGATCCCCGGGCAAGGCCGTGCTGGGCACCGTGCCGGTGGAAGCCGATGGCTCCGCGCACTTCACCGCACCGGCCGGCATTCCGCTGCTGTTCCAGGCGCTCGATGAAAAGGGCCAGGCCGTGCAAATCATGCGCAGCGCGACCTATCTTAAACCCGGAGAGAAAGTGACCTGCATCGGCTGCCACGAGTCACGCCACAGCGCGCCGCCGGCGGCCCGGCTGCTCCAGGCGCTGGCCCGGCCGCCGTCGCGGATCGAACCGGGGCCGGAGGGGTCAAAGCCCTTCAGCTATCCACTGCTCGTGCAGGGGATGCTGAACCGGCGCTGCGTGAGCTGTCACAGCGGCCCGAAGCCCGGCGGCGGCCTGGTGCTCACCGGCGAACCCGAGGGCCACTACACCTTTTCCTACAATGCGCTGGTCAAGGGCGTGCCGTATTCCAACGACTCGAACCCTTATTCGCGCAGCCGGCCCGGCCAGTTCGGCGCACGGGGCAGCAGCGTGATGAAGCTGCTGCTGGAAAAGGGGCATTACGACGTGGCACTCAACCGCGAGGAGATCGAGCGACTGGCCACCTGGATGGACGTGAACGCGCTGTTTTACGGCACCTTCGACCCGGCCGAGCAGGCCCGTCAGCTGCGTGGCGAGCGGATCGCGGAGGCGAGGCTGGAGTAGGAGGAAAAAATTCGATGCAGACCTCGCGAATGTTTTCTCACCGGTCAGCCCAGCGCTGATGCTCGGCCTGCAACCGGTCCCTCGACAGCGCCCCGGCGTGGATGAGCACGCGATAGCGCAGATGGAGTTTCTCGCCGGGCGCGAATTCCACGAACCCGCCTTCCAGCCACCACATCGGCGTCGGCGAGAGGAAGCCGTAGTCGCGCGTAAACCACGGCGCGGGGTGCCAGCGGTTTTTCGGGTCGCAGAAAATCGCCAGTCCCTCGGTCTGGCCGTCGCGGGTGCCGCACGCGTCCATCCACGGGGCGGGCTTGCCGAAGGTGCCCTTCTCGGCTTCGTCGCCGTGGGCGTTGACGAGCCGCCCGCCAGCCTTGACGGACAATTCGGGGGCCATGCGCGCCGAGAACAGCGAGTGGTTGGTCATGTCAATCCGCACCTTGATGCGCGCGGTGAGGGTGACCTCGAAGTCAATCAAACGCAGGTCCGGAGACGATGCGGAAATTTTGATGCGCCGGTGGTCGTCAAAGGGCGCTTCGGCACCGGGGCGCTCCCAGCGGCAGTCCTGTTCGAAGACGACTTCATTGCCAGCGGCACGAATGAACTTCACGTCCTTCGACACGATGCGCCCGCGCTCCAGTTCCTCCTGCCAGTAGTTGCCGCCGTTGATTTTGTCGCAGCCGAAGAAGACGGAGCTGTGATGCGGATACGGCTCGGCGCGGCAGGTCGTCACGCTGCGGCCAGTCCGCGGGCCGTTGACGGGAAAGAAATACGGATACTTCTCGCCGGTCTTGAACAGGTATTCGGTGAAGACCTTGCCCGCGACGGTGATGACAACGCGGTCGGGCTTCAACTCGGCGCTGAGAGTCTGCACCGGACCGCTGCAAAACGATCCGGCGGCGAACGCAACCGCGTGCAATCCGGCCAGCACAGCAAGGAGGGGCAGTTTCATCGATGCCTTACTGCTGCGGCAGCAGCGCCGCCGGTTTCGGCGCTTGCTGGCCGGCCTTGTTCCAGGAGTCATACCACGGTGGCGGCATGAAGCGCGGGTTCAAGCCGTGCCGGACCGGGCCGAGACGATAGACCTCGCGGTAGAGCCGCTCTTGTGCGGCAAAGTATTTGTCAGCCAGCGCCAGTTTCTCCGGCGTCCACTGCTTTGGATTGCCAATCGCACGGTCGAGCGTTTCCAGTTCAACCTTGCTGTGCCAGTGCTCCAGTCGCCACGTGGATTTCACGCCTTCCGACAGCCGCGCGAGTTCCCCGGAGGCGGCGGGTAGCGGAGCTTTATTCCGGTCGCCCCATTGGGCGATCCACTTGGCCCAGTCGGCGGCACGCTCCGGCGACGCGGCGAAGTAGCGGCCAGCATAGGCGCGCAAGGTTTCGTCGGCGTTTTTGAAATGACCGCTGCCGAGGCCCGCCAGCAATGTCTTGTTACAGTCGTCGAGCACGCCCTCGCTGTAGGCTTGGAAGCCTTCGAAACCGCGCTGCTGCAGTTCGCGCAACGTCTCCGGTATGCGATGCGGGGCGACGACGGCGCCGCGGCGGCCATAAACTTCCATGTCGCGCAGGTCACCGTAGCCGATGTGGACAAACGCCAGCTTGCGGCAGCCCGCCGGCACCGCCACGTCCTTGGGGCGCGTCTGGCCGTATTCGATGTGCATCGTCATGCCCTTAAGCCAGCCGGGTGCCTCCTTCGCGGCCCAGTCGTTGAACTGCGCGTGCTCCTCTGGTGTCCACCACCACGAGCAGAACCACGGCTCGATGCCGGGATGCCGGCGCTGAGCGATGGCGTGAATCTCCTTCATCAGCCGCGCGAAAGTCAGGATCCACGGCCGGCATTTCTCGCAGTCGCAGCCGCCGTAGTCGTAGGCAAACGCCGTGAACGCGCTGATCCGCAGCCCGGCGTCGGCGAGGTCGTTGAACCATCGCTCGAAGTTTTCAAGGATCAGCTTGTGCGCCTCCGGGTGGCTGGGGCAAACGAGCTGGCCGAAAATCATTTTCGTCTTCGTTGCTGCGTAATGCGGGCGGAGTTGATCGAGGTAGACGTGGTTGGGCGTGACGATGAGGTTGAGGCCGAGGCCGAGGTTTTGGGCGGCGCGAAACGCCTTTTTCTTACGGTCGAGTTGTTCTTTCGCCAGATCCCATGTGGCGTCGGAGGTGTAGGGATTGCAGATGTCGGTGGTGGTGATCCAGTCGCTGTAGCGGTTGAACCCCATCCATTTCATCTCGGCGATGTAGGCCGCCATCTCGCGCGGTCCCATGGCTTCATAGGAGTTGCCGAAATGCGCGGGGCAATAGCACTCGCGGATTGGGAGCTTGGCCGGGATGTTCTCCTCAGCTGCGGCAGCGTCGGGAGCCGCCGGTCCGACCAGGAAAATGGAAACGCAGATTGCGCCGACAACCATGAATTGAGCCAGATTCCTCTTGTTCATGCTCAAACTTTCGCATCCTGCAATTCGTGCCAATTGCTGACAGTGACAGGCCCGATGTTGGCTTTTGTTTTCTCTTTTCATGGTGTTTGAGTTCAAAAAACAAATCGCCAAAGCGCTGGGAGTTCATTTCTTCGCCGGTTTGACCGCGAACGATTGCTCGTAGGCGCGATAGGTCTGCTTCACTCGTTCCACGTCCGGCGCGCCGCGATGAATCCAGACGCGGTAGCGGCAGCGGATGGTCTGGCCCGGCTGGAAGGTCTGCGATTTCACGCCAGGCCAGCCGAGGCAAAGCACGCCGTAATGCCGCGTGAGCCATTCGGGCGGATAATCCGGATGATCCGGCGCGACGAAGACGGCCGCGCCGCTCGGTTGCGCGCGACCGGCGAAGCGCGCGGAAAAATCCGCCCACGGCAGATGCGTGATGGTGAGATCCTTGTCGCCCTGGCCGAGCGGCGTGGTGATGACGGTTTCGGTGCGCGGGGCAAAACGCAGCGTCAACCCGCCGTAGCTTTTGCCCTCGGCACCTTCGAGCGCGATGGGTTCGCCGAGCGGAACCCAGATGAGTTCGACATCCAGAACGCGCTCGTCTTTGGCCGCAGGCGCGGCGCGGAGCCAGACTTGTTCCCGCATGACTTTGCGGTCACCCACATACCAGCCGTTCTCCACGCCGAGCGTCGCACCCGTCGCATCCGCCTCGCGCGCCGACCAGCGCACGAACCGATGCTCGATGCCCTTGAGCATCCAGAGATCGTAATGCCGGTCGCCGATGCGCACATGCGGCCACGACCAGAACAGTCCGCGATGGTGGTAGTGGTCCTTCGGGAAATCATCCGTGAGCACCTCGCCATCGAGACCGTAAATCGGATGCACATACGAACCGCGCGCGCGATTCGCGGGCACGCCGGCGGGCGGCTGGATGATGCCGTGGTTGTAAACGAACACAGGGCGGTTGCCCTCGAACAGGCCGAGCGACTTGTCCGAAACCTCGGTGAAGCGGAAGG
>JBAYGL010000101.1:0-12963 GCA_041666725.1 Limisphaerales bacterium | reverse complement strand
GGTGGCGGTGGTGGTGGCGGATACAGTGGTGGTGGTGGCGGTGATGCTTACAACTATTCCGGCGACGGTGGCGGTGGCGGCGGTTCCTTCATCAACTCGTCTGCTTTACAGATTGGAACGCAACTCGCCGGCGTTCAAAGCAGTAACGGTGAGATTATTATCGTCGCCCTTACTGGAGAAACACTAGCGCCGAAAAACGTCGCCGTGCTGGAGGACAGCGGGCCGTTCACGCAGGCCAACTTTGCCACGAACATCCTGGCCGGTCCGGCGGACGAGTCAGGGCAGGTGGTGAGCTTCGTGGTCACGAACGACAACAACGCGTTGTTCAGCAGTCAGCCTGCGATCAGCGTCGCCGGCACGCTCAGTTTCACCACAGCGCTGAACGCCTTCGGCTCCGCGACGGTCACAGTCGTCGCGCGGGACAATGGCGGCACGGTCAACGGTGGAGTGGACACCAGCGCGCCGCAGACCTTCTCGATCACAGTGACACCGGTCAACGATCCGCCGACCGTCAGCTTTGCGACGAACAACGTCGTGGTGTTGGAAGACGGCGGCGCGAGCACGGTGAGCAGCTTCGCGAATGTGACGGGCTTCGGTTCGGGCGAGACCGGCCAGACGCTGCTGGGCCATGCGGTGGCGAACAATAATAACGGACTCTTCAGCGTGCAGCCGTCGATTGACACGAGCGGCACTCTCACCTTCACGCCGGCGACGAATGCCAATGGCAGCGCGACGGTGACGGTGGTGTCGCAGGACTCGGGGGGCACGGCGATCGGCGGCGTGGACAAGGCCACGAACACCTTCACGATCACGGTGACTCCGGTGAACGATGCGCCGAGTTTCGCGTTGCTGGTGGGTGGCGGCGGCAGTGTTGTTACCAACCACACCGTTATCGCCTGGGGCTACAATTCCAACGACCAGACAAATGTGCCCGCCGGTCTGACCAACGTGACGGCGATGGCTGGCGGTGTTTATTACAGCTTGGCACTCAAGAGCGACGGGACGGTGGTCGCGTGGGGTGCCAGCCCCGTTGTGCCCGCCGGCCTGACCAACGTGACGGCGATTGCGGCGGGCAGCTATCACAGCCTGGCGCTAAAGAGCGACGGGACGGTGGTCGCGTGGGGCGACAATTCCAACGGCCAGTCGAATGTGCCCGCCGGCCTGACCAACGTGACGGCGATTGCAGCTGGTTACGGTCATAGCCTGGCGCTAAAGAGCGACGGGACGGTGGTCGCGTGGGGCGACAATTCCAACGGCCAGTCGAATGTGCCAGCCGGCCTGACGAACGTGACGGCGATTGCAGCCGGTAATTGGCACAGCTTGGCGCTCAAGAATGACGGGACGGTGGTCGCGTGGGGCTACAATACCGATGGCGAGACGAATGTGCCGGGTAGCCTGACGAACGTGACTGCGATTGCGAGTCGTGTCACTCACAGCCTAGCGCTTAAGAGCGACGGAACCGTGGTCGCGTGGGGCGACACTTTCAGCGGCGGGATCAATGTGCCGGCTGGCCTGACGAACGTAACGGCGGTTGCGGCAGGTTTCCGTTACAGTCTGGCTCTTAAGAGTGACGGGACGGTGGTCGGGTGGGGCTTCAATGGCGACGGCCAGACGACTATGCCATCCGGCCTGACGAACGTGACGGCGATTGCGGCAGGTTTCTGGCACAGCCTGGCGATCTACACGACCTACATCACGAACGGCACTGGCGGCATCACCGTGCTGGAGGACAGCGGGCCGTTCACGCAGGCCTACGTCGCCACGAACATCCTCGCCGGCCCAGCGGATGAGTCCGGCCAGGTCGTGAGCTTTGTCGTGACGAACAACAACAACGCGCTCTTCAGCGTCCAGCCGGCCATCGGCACCAACGGCACGCTCACCTTCACCCCGGCCCTGAACGCCAGCGGCTCGGCCACCGTGACGGTCTATGCGCAGGACGACGGCGGCATCCTCAACGGCGGCGTGGACACCAGCGCGGCGCAGACCTTCACCATCACGGTGACGACGGTGAATGACGCGCCGCAGGCCGTCTTCGCCCTGAACCCGCTGGAGGTGATGAAGAACAGCAGCGCGACGAACATCCCCGGCTTCGCGACCTTCGTGAAGGGCCCGGTGGACGAGTCCGGCCAGAGCGTGACCAACGTGACCGTGAGCAATGACAACAACGCGCTCTTCGACGTGGGTGGCCAGCCGGCGATCGGCCTCGATGGCACGTTGAGCTTCACGCCCGCCGCCGGCGCGTCCGGCACTGCCCTGGTCACGGTCATCACCACGGACAATGGCGGCACCGCCAACGGCGGCCAGAACACGGGCACGAACACGTTTGTCATCAACGTGGTCAGCGCGAACATCTACGTCGAGGCCACGGCGGCGGTCGCGGCGGGCAACTCCATCACCGTGCCCGTGAGCATCCTCGCCGACGGCGACGAGAACGGCGTGGGCTTCACGCTGACCTTCAATTCGGCGCTGCTGACTTACACCGGCATCACGGCAGAGAGCGGTTTGACGCTCGTCGCCAACGCGGGCCAGGCGGGCAGCGGCCTGCTGGGTGTGGTCCTGAGCAAGCCCACGGACAACACCTTCTCCGGCGGCTACAACCCGATGGTTTACGTGACCTTCACCGTGGCGACCGGCGCCCCGGCGACGAACACGACCGTCGGCTTCAGCAGCGCGGTGGCCTTCCAGCAGGTCACGGACAAGAACGCGAACAACATTCCGTATGTGTCCTACACGCCCAACGTCGTGACCATCACCGCGCTGGCCGTCGGTCTCGAAGGCGACGTGACGCCGCGCCCGACGGGCAACGGCAGCGTGACCGTGAGCGACGCGGTGCAGATCGGCCGCTTCGCCGCCGGCCTCGACACCATCACGAGCTTCGGCGCGGGTAGCGAGTTCCAGCGCGCCGACTGCGCGCCGCTGGGCACGCAGGGCGACGGGCGTGTGACGGTCGCTGACTGGGTGCAATCCCTCCGTTTCGCCGCCGGCCTCGACGCTTCAGGAGTCGTCGGCGGTCCGACGTTGCAGGCGGCGGCCCTGGCTGCAACGAGCGCGAGGCTTCCGGCGGGCGCGCGCACCGTGCGTGTCGCGGGCGGCAGCTTGATTGCCGGACGCGCGAACATGGTGAGCATCCAGCTGGATTCCCAAGGCGATGAGGCCGGCATCAGCCTGAGCCTGGCATTCGACCCGACCGTGCTGACCTTTGTGAGCGCGGTGACGGGCGGCGGTGCCAGCGGCGGCTCGCTCATGATCAACGGCATGAAGGCGGCGGCGGGCAGGGTGGGCCTCGTGCTGGTGATGCCCGCCGGCGGCACCATCGCCGCCGGCACACGCGACATCGTGACCCTGACCTTCAACGTGACGGGCAGCGGCAGCACGGCCATCAGCGTGACGGGTGATTCACCGGTCGCGCGCGAGGTTGCGGATGTGAATGCAAACGTGCTGGGCGCGAGCTTCGTGGGAGGCAGCTTCAACATCCTCCTGCCCGCCGGTCTCAAGGCCGCCGGGATGGAGCGCGCGCCGGACGGTTCGCTGCGACTCGTGGTGGGCAATGCCGACGGCACGGCGGTGACGTCGGTGCAGGCCGCGAAGTATCAGGTTTACGTGACGGGCAACCTTGGAGGCGCGTGGACGCTCCTGCCCGATGCGCTCGTCGTGGAGAACGGCGCGCTCAAGATCGTGGACCCGGCGGCGAATGGCGCGGGTCTGCGCCTCTACAAGCTGGTGGAAACAACACCTTGAACAACACGGATGCGCTGCGGCGCGTCCCTTTCGCTCCAGCGGCCTCGTGTGAGGTTGCGGCGGGCTTCAGCGGAAGCAGTCGTGTGCCCGCTGAAGCCCGTTCTCTTTTTCAACCGGATTGCAGTCGGGGGCTGGAGGCTGCGGACGCGAGTGTTCACGGATGCAGGAGAAAACGATTCCTTGAAGAGGGCATTGGTATCGACGAACTGAGCTGGAGCTGTTGAAGCCACCGTGTAGGCTCCAGCCATGCAACGCCGCATATTTCTTTCCAGCGCTCTCATTGGCACTTTGCTGTCCCTTCCCCGGCTTTCCCGCAGTGCCGACGCCCCCCGCGAGGTGCGCGTCGCCGTCATCGGCGATTCCACGGTGTGCGAGTATCCGGCAGCATCGAACATCCGCGGATGGGGACACTTCCTTGCGCCGGCGTTTCAGCCCCATGTGCGGGTCATCAACCTGGCTCAGAGCGGGCGCAGCACGAAGACCTTCATCAAGGAAGGACTCTGGGTGAAGACCCTCGCCGAGAAGCCGGACTTCGTGCTGATTCAGTTCGGTCACAACGATTCGCACGCCAAGGACCGCCCTGAATCCACCGACGCTGCGACCGATTACCGCGAGTTCCTCCGCCGGTAGGTGGAGGAGGCGCGCGCGGCAGGGGCAACTCCGGTGCTGGTAACGCCAATGCACCGCCGTCGCTTTGACGAGCATGGCAAGGCGACCCGGGAACTGTTGCCCTACGCCGAGGCGATGAAGATTGTCGCGAAGGAAAAGGCGGTTGACTTGGTGGATTTGCATACCGCGAGCGGAATTTTGTTTGAGAAGCTGGGGGATGCCGGCAGCGCGGACCTGAGCTGCTCAACGACGGATCGCACGCATTTCTCGGAGAAGGGCGCGAAGGCCATCGCCGGGCTGGTGTTGAATCTTCTTCCGGTAGCCGAACCCTCGCTCAAAACCTTGCTCAAACCGTAAAGCGGTGTTGGGCGCGCGGCTCAGGCCCGCCGTTCGGGTTCTCTGTCTGCCAGGGCTGCACTTGATGCCGTTGTAAGTGCTGAAGTCCTGTTACACTTGACGCAAGTCAAGGAACCTCGCCCTGGACGGAACTAATGCATGGGGGTCAATTCAGAGCTGTCGGGATGACTGTTTGCGGCCCTTTATATCCAGCTCGATTTGTAACTCGTCAAAGTTATGGAACGTCTGAGGGGCTGCGGGGGGTGTTAGTGGTCTGGTTCAGAACGGGCGCGGTCAGCGCGGGCGAGAAAGTATGCTTAAGACATTGTTCATTTCGGCAGCTGTCCTCATGGCGGTCGAGGGTGGAGTTGCGGCGGCGGTGCCATCGCCCAATGTCTTTGAAAGCCCTGCCGCGCCGATGCCGGAGAGCCGGATTGACAAGCTCGTGCTGGCCAGGCTGCGGGCGCTGAACATCCAGCCGCAGTATTGCTCCGACGCCTCGTTTGTGCGGCGCGTCTATCTGGATGTGATCGGCACGCTGCCCACCGCAAAGGAAGCCAGGGAGTTCATCCAGGATCCGGACACGAAGAACAAACGCCGGCTCTTGATCGACCGCCTGCTGGAGCGCGATGAATTCGCCGATTACTGGGCGATGAAGTGGGGCGACATCCTGCGCATCAAGGCCGAGTTTCCCGTCAACCTCTGGCCCAATGCGGCGCAGGCGTATCATCGCTGGGTCCGCTCCTCCATCGTGGGGAACAAGCCTTACGACAAGTTCGCCCGCGAGCTGCTCACTTCCAGCGGAAGCAACTTCCGCGTGGGTCCGGTCAACTTCTACCGCGCCATCCAGAACCGGACTCCGGCGGGCATCGCGGAAGCAGTGGCCCTGACGTTCATGGGGACGCGCGCCGACATGTGGCCGACCAATGAACTGGCCGGCATGGCGGCGTTTTTCTCCCAGATCAGTTACAAGCCCACCGGCGAGTGGAAGGAGGAGCATGTGTTTTGGAATCCTCTCGGTTCCAACCTCGTGGCTCTCAGCAGCGCGCCGGGGCGGCCGACCGTCAGCCCCGTCGCACAGCCCACCAACGGCGTGTCGCAACTGTCGCCGGCACAGGTCGGCAACGAGCCGCAGGAGGCGGTTTTCCCGGGCGGATCCAAGACCAGGTTGCTCCCGAACCGGGATCCGCGGGAAGTCTTCGCCGACTGGCTGATCACGCCGAAGAATCCGTGGTTCACCCGCAACATCGCGAACCGCGTCTGGGCCTGGCTGCTGGGGCGAGGCGTCATCCATGAGCCGGACGACATCCGGAAGGACAACCCGCCCGCCAATCCCGAACTCCTCGCTTATCTGGAGAAGGAACTGATCTCCGGCCGCTACGATCTGAAGCGCCTCTACCGGCTGATTCTCAACTCGAGGACATATCAATTCTCGGCCCTGCCCAGGTCCGCTGCTCCTGAAGCCGAGGCGAATTTTGCGAGTTATTCGCTGCGCCGGCTGGATGCGGAGGTGTTGATCGACGCCATCAACAAGATCACCGGCGCTTCGGATCTTTATACCAGTGCGATTCCGGAGCCGTTTACCTACATCCCCCAGGACAAGCGTTCCATTGCGATCTCGGACGGCAGCATCACCAGCCCCTTTCTGGCCTTGTTCGGACGTTCGGCGCGGGCCACCGGCATGGAAAGCGAGCGCGACAACAAGGCGCTTCCGGCCCAGTGGCTTTACCTCCTGAATTCCAGCCATCTCCAGCGCAAGCTGGAACAAGGCCCCAAGCTCAAGGCGCTTTTGGATTCCGGGCGCAAGCCGTCTGAAATCATCGAGGAGCTTTACCTGACGTTTCTTTCACGTTTCCCGACTCCTGAAGAGGTGGAGAACGCGGAGGGTTACGGTCAGGTGATCCCTCCCGGCAAGTCCAGCAAGCCGGGCACCAAGCCCACCATCGTGAAACGGCGGGAGGACTGGGTGGACATCGCCTGGGCATTGGTCAACACGACGGAGTTTCTGTATCGGCACTAACAGCCCCAAACCAAATGAAAACCATGGGCACACACCTCAATACCAATCAGCAGCCAACGCCGGCGGATTTGACGGGCATGTCCTTGAGCATGTCGGTGACCCGGCGCGAGTTGATGCGCGTCGGCTTTTTCAGCACCGCTGGAATGCTGCTGGCGGGCAACCGGGCGTTTGGCGGACCTGCTCCGTCGGTGCAGGCTTTTGCCGCCGCACCGGGCAAGATCAAGGCCAAATCCGTCATCCAGATATTTCTGTGGGGTGGCATGTCCCACAACGACACGTGGGATCCGAAACCGGATTCGGGCTACGAATACATGGGTGAGTTTCCAAAGGCGATCCCGACGAATGTGGACGGCATTCAGATCGGCGAGCTGTTTCCCGCGCTGGCGAAGCAGGCGGACAAGTATTCCCTGATCCGAAGCATGACGCACCGCAACAACGGCCACGAAACGGCGGCCTACCTGATGCAGACCGCCCACATGCCCGGCGAACGGCTGGCATATCCGAGTGTCGGCGCCGTGTTCTCGATGTTCAGGAGCAAGACCTACAAGGGGATAATTCCGCCCTATGTGGTGCTGACGCAGGCGCAGGGGCGTTTTTCCGAAGAGGGGTTCCTGGGGCCGAAGCTGAAACCTTTCGCCACCGGCGGCGACCCGAACTCGAGCCGGTTCGATGTGGAAGGCGTCGTTTCCCGTGGCATAACCGACGACCGGCAGAAGGCCCGGCGCGAACTGCTCAAGAAGATGAACACGCTGGGCGACACGATGGGTGCCAGTCCCCAGTTGATCTCCGCGGAAGACGCCAAGAAACAGGCGTATGAATTGATTCTCGGCCAGGGCAGGGAGGTGTTCGACCTCTCGAAAGAGAAGCCGGAACTGCGGGATCGCTACGGCCGCCACACGTTCGGGCAGGACTGTCTGGCGGCGCGCCGGATGGTCGAGGCCGGCGTCCCCTACATCGTCATCAACTACCCCGGCGGCTGGGACACCCACAGCAACCACTTCGCGACCATGCGCCGGCAATGCCCTCAACTGGACCAGGGTCTGGCCACGCTGCTGCAGGATTTGAAGGATCGCGGTCTGCTCGAAAGCACCATCGTCTGGTGCGCTGGCGAGTTCGGCCGCGGTCCCAAGGTGGACTGGCAGCCGCCGTGGAATGGCGGTCGCAACCATTATGGCAACGTCTTCACCGCCTTGGTTGCCGGCGGCGGATTCAAAGGCGGCCATATCGTCGGGGCGTCCGACAAGAGAGCCGAAGAGGTCAAAGATCGCCCCGTCTATCCGGTGGACCTCCTTGGGAGCATCTACCAGCTCGCCGGCATCGACTTCACCGCCAAGCTTCCTCATCCCATGGGCCTGGAAGCCCATGTGCTGCCTTCCGCTGCGGAAGGAGTGAAGTCGGCCGGGCTTCTGACGGAGATCATGTGAGCTGGCGGAAGAACTCGACGGAATGATGATTTGGCAACGGTTGTTCCCGCAGATGTTGATGGAGGCCTGAAGCTTCCGACGCATCTGCGGGCGGCTTTCAAGCAGAAATGAAACGGCTTATGAGCAGAATACCATGGCTGCCGGTCCTCGGACTGGCCGGCTGGCTGGCATTGGCCCCGTCAGCGCGCGGCCAAGTGCGCCCGTATATTGGCTATGTCTACCCCGCCGGCGGGCAGCAGGGCACAACCTTCCAGCTCAAACTGGGCGGACAGAGCATGGACGATGTCACCGAAGTGATGGTCACCGGAAAGGGCGTTTCCGCCAGGGTGGTCGATTGTTACAGACGCGTAGGTCCGCAAGAAATCCAATTGCTGAGCGAGCAATTGAGAGAGTTGAGGGGCTCGAAGCGCGCAGTGGCCTCGGCTGCTGCGACAAAGGTTTCCCCGACGCCCGAAAAGGACGCGGCCACGCTCAAGCTGATCGCCCGGATCGAAAAGCGCATCGCCGAATACTGCAACAGGCCGGCCAGCCAGGCGCTTGCCGGCCTGGTCTTTATTGAGATCACCATCGCTCCCGACGCGGAGGCCGGTGAACGGGAACTCAGGGTGGGAACGCTCCAGGGAGTCTCCAATCCGATGCCTTTCCATGTCGGCCAGCTGCCCGAATACGCCCGCAAGCCGATGTTGACCGCCAACTATCAGGTGCTCGGCAAGGAGGAGCTGGCCCTCCGCAAAAGACCGGTCGATGAAGTCGAGTCGCGCATCTCCGTGCCCTGCACCGTGAACGGCCAGATCGCATCCGGCGAAGTGAACCGCTATCGCTTCGAAGCGCGCAAAGGCCAGCGGCTGGTGATCTCCACCCGGGCGCGCCAGCTGATCCCGTATATTGCCGATGCCGTTCCCGGCTGGTTTCAACCCGTGCTGACGCTCTACGACGCGGAGGGCAGGGAGCTGGCCTACGACGACGATTATCAGTTCAAGCCCGATCCGATGCTCCTGTTTCAGATCCCGAAGGATGGCGAGTATGTGTTTGCCATCACCGATGCCATCTACCGGGGCCGTGAGGACTTCGTCTATCGCATCACCGTCGGGGAAATGCCGGTTGTGACAAGCATCTTTCCCTTGGGTGGCCGGGTGGGTGATCCGGTGGCGATCAAGATGAAGGGCTGGAATCTGGAGGGGGTGGAGTTGACGCCGCCCGCCAAAAACGCCGGCCCGGGCATCTATCCGCTCGCGGCGCGCAAGGACCAGTTCGTTTCCAACCGCGTGCCTTTCGCCATGGGCACGCTGCCCGAATGCCTCGAGAAGGAGCCCAACGACACCCCGAAGCGTGCGCAGAAGGTCACGCTGCCAATCATCATCAACGGACGCATTGACAGGAAGGATGACTGGGATGTGTTCCAGTTCACCGGCAGGGCGGGGGACACCGTCGTCGCTGAAGTTCAAGCGCGACGCCTCGATTCTCCGCTGGATTCCGTGATCAAGCTCACCGATGCGAAGGGCGCATTGCTGGCGTTCAGCGACGATCGCGAAGACCTGGGCGCTGGCGTGAACACCCACCATGCGGATTCTTACTTCATGGTCAAACTGCCTGCGGACGGCACCTACCATGTCCACATCGGCGACACCGCCCGCAATGGCGGCGAGGAATATGCCTACCGCCTGCGCATCAGCGCGCCGCAACCTGATTTTGCCCTGCGCGTCGTCCCCTCCAGCATCAGCCTCCGCAGCAGGAACAACACTTCCGTCACCGTTTATGCCGTCCGCAAGGATGGGTTCACGGGCCCGATCAAGCTGGGCTTGAAAGATCCGCCCCGGGGATTTTTCGCGACTCCGGTCACGCTGACAGGCACCAATGAAGTGACACGGATCGGATTCAAGACCGACCTTGTTTCGACGAAAGACCCCGTCAGCCTGTCCTTCGAGGGCCGCGCCGTCACCGAGGCGGGGGACATTGCCCACGAGGCCGTGGCGGCGGAAGACCGGATGCAGGCATTCCTGTGGCGGCATCTCGTTCCCGCCAATGACTTCAAGGCCCTCGTTTTCGATCCCTCCTACCAGCCCCCGCCGAAACGCAAGCCGCACGAACTTTCACCGGAGTTGCAGGCCAAGGCCAGGGCGGCGGGCGAGGCGTTGAAGGCGAAGAACCAGAAGTTCTCCAAGCAGCAGGTTGCCGGGCGCGTGCGGCAGCTCACGCTCATGTATCAGGAAGGCCTCTTCACTGACGACTTCTACGGCCAGAAGGTCGCGGAGTGCGAAGCCACGCAGTGAGGTTTTGTCAGCGGATCTGGACCGCAGCCCCGGCTTTATCGCCCGATTGATTGCCTCGGGCTTTGCGGGTTGCAAGCCACGTGGTCTGCGCGTCATCAACGTCCCGCCAGCACGGATTCGATCTTCCGCCGCAGGTCGTTGTTCACGTCCTCGGGCGAGCGGTCTGCGTCCACGATGTCGAAGCCGTAGGTGGCCTGAAGCCGTGTGAACTGGCGTGCCATGAGCGCCTGGTATTTCAGGAAGCTGTCGAACATGTCACGCGAGAGGCCGAGGTCCATGCCGCTTTCCCAGTAGTCGAGCGCCTTGTTCTTGGCGAAGTTCCGCTGCACGAGCTGCTCGGGCGAGATGTTCAGGTAGAACACCGCGTCCGGCACGAGCGCGATGCCGTAGAGATTCTTCAGCCACGCCTCGTCCATGCCGCGCACGAGGTCGCGGGCCATCAGCGTGTAGATGTAGCGGTCGGCCAGCACCATGAAGCCGGCCTTGAGCGCGGGCAGCATGATGTTCTCGACCTGGTCGGCGAAGTCCGTCGCGTAGAAAAGGCTCAGCGTGGTGCGGCTGAGGATGTTGCCCGCCTGCGCCTTGTTCAGCTCTTCGCTGACCAGGTCGGAACGCTTGAGGCCGACCTGCACGGTGGCGTGGCCGCTGCCTTCGAGCCACTGGACGATCTGCGCGATTTGCGTGGAGCGCCCGGAGCCGTCCGCGCCCTCGACGACGATGAGTTTGCCGCGCAGCTTCTCCTCCTCCACACCGGGGATGCCCTCGCCGTAGAAGCGTTTGGGCGTGAGCTTGGGAATGGTGACCTCCGGCGTTCGGGGCGCGGGGGCGAGGCGTTTGACTTTGCGCGTAGTGGGCATGGCTAGCGGCTGGATGCTGGATGCCAGATGCTGGATGAAAACGGCGCGGTTTGGGAGTCCGGGTGTTTGTCCAGCATCCAGAATCCGGCAACCAGCATCGCGTTGGGTCGGTTGGCAGGCATCGGTGCTCAGGCTTTCTGAAGGGCGAAGGACGGAAGATCGATGCGGTCGGCGACGAGCTTGCGCACGATTGCCTGCTGCGTCTCGATGGTTTCGTTGGCATCGATGACGTTGAAGCTGAACTCGCGGCTCATGGCGAGGTATTGCTCCAGCATGCGGCCCTGGAAGATGCGGAAGCTCTCGTAAGGGTCCGTGGAGAAGCCCATGTCCATGCCGGCCTCGAAGTATTTCAGCTCGGGGCGGCCGTCGAGAATGCGGTTGAGCGACACTTCCAAATCCGCGCGGAAGAAGAACGTCATGTCCGGCAGCGCGGCGAAGCTGTAGAGGCCGCGCACCCATTCGGCGGGGCAGGTGCGCACGACGTCCCGGGCGAAGGCGGTGAAGAAAAAGCGGTCGCACAGCACGAGGTAGCCGGCGCGGAGCAGCGGCACGAGCTGTCGCTCGTAACGGTCGGCGAAATCCGTGGCGTGGATGAGGCTGAACGTGGTGGGCGTCAGCAGGGTCATCTTCTTGCCCTTGCTGGTGGCGGACTTGACCAGCTCGGAGGAGTTCCACTCGCTGAAGAAGACCTTCAGGCCGCGGAGCTCCAGCCAGCGTTTGAGCAGGTAGATTTGCGTGGACTTGCCGGAGCCGTCCAGGCCCTCGACCGCGATGAGGCGGCCGGGAAAACCGAGTTGGGCAAAGGTCTTCATCACGTGCGGACGGGGGGGAGGGTTGCGAGGCGGGGGCGTGAACACAACGCTATTTCTTGGCCTCAGTTCAGTCTCAGGACGCTGGCCATGGTGTAGAATGTCACCTTCGTGGCCCCGACGACAATTCCCCGCACGGCGGGAATGTTGATGGCGATGATCACGGCCAGGAAGCCATACTGGCAGAGTTTCCAGTAGGTTTCGTAGCTCATGCCGATGAGATTTTTCAGGACATGCGAGCCGTCCAGGGGCGGGATGGGCAGCAGGTTGAAGAAGCAGAGGAACAGGCTGAGGATCGCCATCCGGATGAACACGTCACCAAGCTGGTTGACGCCTGTCATCGCGCCGATCTTGGCCAGGGCGAGGAGGGCGAAGGCCAGCAGCACGTTGATGGCGGGGCCGGCGAGCGCGACGAGCGTGTCATCCCGCCGCGGGTTCCGCAGGTTCGAGATGTTCACCGGCACGGGCCGGCCCCAGCCGATGATGAAGCCGGCGAGCGCGGAACTGCTCAACGACAGGAAAATGCCGACGAGCGGCAGGATCACCGTGCCAAGCAGTTCCATGTGGGCCACCGGATTCAGCGTCACCCGGCCCTGATGGTAAGCCGTGTCGTCACCGCACTTCCAAGCCACCCACGCGTGCGCCCACTCGTGAAAGGTGAGCAGCGGGATGAAACACAAGTAGGTCAGCAGTCCTTCAATTATTGCCGATTGAGTCATCGCGGGCGAAAGCTAGCCCAACCGGACAAAAAGCCCAAGCGGAAGTCGGGGCATTGTGCTGTAACGGCGGTCTGCGACCGCCGGGGTGCGCTGTTCTGATTGAGGGACCCGGCGGTCACAGGCCGCCGCTACATTCCGGCAGTGTGAAAAAGAACGTCGCTCCCCGGCCCGGCTCGCTCTC
>JBAYGL010000100.1:0-13003 GCA_041666725.1 Limisphaerales bacterium | reverse complement strand
TCATCATGCTGCGGTAGAACGGGAGGAACTGGTTGAAGAGATGTTCCTGCCTCCCCTTCCTCAGCTCGCCGTCCAGTTTGCCAACGAGCGAGGCGCGGTATTCATCGAGGGCGCGGTTGAATTCGGCGGGCTTGCCCTGCGCATAGGCGGTGGCGAGGGCGGCGTGGGCGTGGACGGCGGCGGGGACTTCTCCGGTGCGGATGCCGTCCATGAGCGCCTGGCCGACGTTGGCCCAGTCGGTCTTTTTCTGGCCGGGCTGCGTGGGCGGGACGAGGAGCGGGTAGGCCATCTGCGCCATCATCGAATAGGGTTCCGCGTATTTGAGGAATTTCTCGAAAACCTCCTTGTCATGCGCCTGTCCGGCCTGCTGTGCGCGGATGGCGCGGAAGCCGGCGGGGATCATCTTTTCAAACTGCACCAGCTCGGCGGAGAAATCGGCGCTGCGCTCGGGTTTCAGGCTGTTCTTGAGGCGCAGGTAGGTTTGCAGGCCGTTGTGCAGGCCCATGAGGGAGCGCTGGTAGGGTGTGCGCAGCTCCTGCTTGATCTCGCCCACCTTCTTGGACTCGCGCTCCATCACGGCGAGGTTCGGCTTGATGTCGTTGAAGCTGTAGTAGCGCAGGCCGGAATTTTCAACGCCCTTGTCCTGCAGCTTGAGTTCGCCGATCAGCTCGGGGTGATGGATGAGGAAGATGTAACGGGTGTCCGCCAGCCCGGCCTTGCTGAAGACTTCGAGCAGCCATTCGCCCGGCGAAAGCTTCTTCGGGTGCTGGCTGAACTGATGCCACTTCCGCTCTGAAAGCGGGGCCTGAAGCGTCTCCCACCTGCCCCACGCGCCGTTCGCGCCGTTGCCTTCGAGCGGGACGGTGGTGTTGCCGCGGATGACGAGCAGGCTGTTGCGTGCGATGGAGTCGAAGGGCTGGACCCGGCCGTTGATGAGGGCGGGCAGCTTGGCCCACTCGCGGATCTGGAAGTCATCCGGCTTGTCGGTGCGGGGCTTGAGGGAGAACGCGACCTCAAGGGCGAAGACGGCGAACAGGAGCCAGGGCCAGTGTTTTTTCATGGGAGGGGGAGTTTGGTCGCGAAAGCGCGTGGAGAGTGCAGGGGAGCAGGAGGGGAAACGTTCGCCTTCATCGCCTCACTTCTTTGTGTTCTCCGCGGTCTTTCGCGGCTGGTTTGCCTTCGCGCCGGACACTCTGGCGGTGGCGGGAGCCATCCGCTTTTGGATGAAGCCCACAAGATGAATCATGAACTGCACCGTCAATCCGACGCCCACCAGCACGCACGCGAAGTAGGGCGTGAGCCAGTTTGGGTTCTTCACCACCTGCAAGACCGTCGCCTTGTCCCCGGGCTCGAAGCCGGCCTGGTAGAATGTCAGGCCCGCGTAGCGCAGTGGATTGTTCATGAAGATTTCCAGTTCGCGGTCCTCGTTCTTGCCGGGGTTCACAAGGCGGATGCGGCTCCGGAAGTCCTTCGGGATTTCGGTGCCGGGATAGCGCTCATGTTTGAATTCCAGCAGCGTCATGCTGTAGGGCTTGTAGTAGCGCCTGGAGCGGAGGGCGAGTTCCCACGTCTTGCCGTCGTGTTCGACGGATTGCTGCGCGGTGGTCTGGCCCGAGACGAGCCACGAGCCCTTGACCGCGCCCCCGGCGGTGACTTCGAGCACGGCGGATGGAATGTTCCGGCTGTCCATCGCGGTCACGACGGGCAGGGAAAGCACCATGACCTTCGGCCCGATGCCCTGGTCGGCCGCGGGTTTGACGAAGCCCTCCTTCGCGAGCGATTCGGCGATGAAGGGGCCGTAGTTCGTGAGATCAGTGTTCGGCCAGTATTCCTTCACCTTCACGGTGAAGGGCAGCTGCGGGTGCGTGATCCCGCCCTTTGCCGCAAGGAGCATCTCGGGGATGGCGACCACTTCATCCTCGCTGGCCAGCGACTTGTTGATGAAGACCAGCTCGTAGGCGTGGAAGTCCTCGGAGTAATTCTTCGTCTCGCCCTCCTCCAGGCGCATCCCGCTCTCGGTGGAGAGGATGTCGGTGCCGAACTGGCCGAGCAGAAGGAGGATGATGCCGAGGTGCGTGAGGAAGATGCCGGACTTGCGCCAGGTCCATGTGAACCGCGTGAAGTGGGCCGTGACGAGGCTTGCGAAGAGCGCGGAGCCGACCGTGTAGCCGCCGGGCAGGACGAGCCAGGGCATCTTCGTGTTGAAGACGGTCACGCCGATGACGAACCAGCTCTTGAAGAAGCGGGTCTGGGCGGTGTAGAGGCCCTCGTGGACCTGCGCCACGGTGCCGATGAAGATGAGCACGAGGCCGAACGCCAGCAGGACGACGGTGAGCTTCAGCGAGGAGAGGAATTTGATCAGGCGGGACATGAAATCGGGAATGGGGAATGGGGAATGGGGAACAGGGCGGAGCGGGCGCGCGTCGCGGATGGGGGGAGCACTTGATTGGAATCTGGAAGGCGGAAAGGGGTTGTGCGAGAGATCATGACTGCGCCCTCCGTGACACCACCACTGCGCAGGCCAGAACCGCAGCCGCACAACCTGCTGCCGCCGCCCTCACCCAGATCGATGACAGCTCGTGACGCAGCGCCATCAGGGCTGCGAACACGGCGATGCCGGCCACCATCCGCCACCTTCGGCGCGTGCCCCGGCAGGCGGCTGGCTGTGCTGGTGAAGAGGTGTCCATACACGGTAAGCGACCTAACAAAGAATGGCGCAGGCCTCATTTCTCATTGGCAATTTGATATTCGCAATGCCTCTCATGGCTTGGCGGATTTCACGAACGTGATGAACGCATCCTTTTCCCTGGCGACGACGCCCTTGTCGCCCATCAGCTTGTAAAACCAGGTGCCGCCGCCGGCTGGAACGACGAGCACGACCATGTCGGCAGGGTTGCCTTCCTTCATCTCGGTGCCGCTGAGTTCCACGATGCGCGCACCGGCGCCGAGCGTCTCGATGGGCTTCGCCTGCTGGTCCACTTCGTTCGCAGCGGAGGGGGCGAGGCCGAGTTGGCCGCGCCAGCGGTCGAGGTTCGCCTTCAGCGCGCCGCCCGTGCCGCCAAGGAAGACGGCGGTGATTTCGGCGGCGGTTTTGCCTTCGCCGACGCTGAACTTGGCGGTCTGCATGGCGCCGGGGGTCAGCGGCTTCCACTGCGCGGGCACGGTCCAGGCGGGCTTGCCGCTTGATGCGGCGGGAGCGACCGGGGCGGCGGGAGCGGCTGAGGTGGTCATCGCCGGGCGCGCCGGTGAGTCGTGTTTTTCCATGTGGAAGGAAATGTCCTTGAGGAAGCCGATGAACGCGGGCTTCTGCTGCTCAACAAATGCGGGGTTTCCGGTGAGCTTGATGAACCACGAGATCCCGTCGATCCTCCGCAGCGCGATGACGATGCGGTCGCCGGCGAACTGTTTGCCGCCCGGCCTGGCCGTGCCGGTGATGTCGAAGAGCTTGCCGTCTCCTCCGGCCACGGTGACGGGCTGGACGAGTTTCGCAAGCTGCTCTTCGGAAAGCGGGTCGAGGGTGAGCTGTTCACGCCAGAGATTCACAAACTCGAGGTCCGTCCCTCCCATGCCGGGGAAGCCGACGGCCACGACCTCGGCGCGTTTGCCGTCCGTGCCCGTGACGGAGAAAGTCGCGGCCCGCGCGCCGGCGGAGGGCTCCTCATGCCAGCCGGCGGGAAGCTTCTCCCAATGCACATGAGGGCGGGGGCCGGCGGGCATTTCGCCGTGCGGGGCAGGCGCCCGGCCGGGCATCTCCTTTGGAATGCGATAGACGGTGATTTCCTCCTGTTTCTGGCAGGCGGAGAGGATCAACCCGGCGGCGGCCAGCAAGGCGAGCGCCGGAAACTTTTTCAGAGATGGCAGATGGTTGCGTGTCACGAATCGGAAGAGCGTAGCGGGCACAGCGTGAATTGCCAACCCAACCGCACGCCAGAGTATGACAGCGGCACCGGGGGGGATGTTCAGAGAAGTTCGGGCGATGGTGGAAGGAGGTGTGGTGGACAGCCCGAACCGTCACCGGACAGACAGCCCACAGCCACGCCGTGGGTTCCATCTGCCGACGCCGGGGGCCAGCTCCATCAACACGCTCAGCCCGCGTTCATGCCGAGCAGGAACATGATGTTGCTCGGCGTCTTCTTGAGCTTGTTGAGCAGCAGCTCCATCGCCTCGACGGGCGGCACGCCGGTGAGCGCGCGCCGCAGCATGACGATCTTGTTGTATTCGTCGGGGTGGTAGAGCAGCTCCTCCTTGCGGGTGCCGGAGCGTTCGACGTTGATGGAGGGGAAGATGCGGCGGTCCACGAGGCCGCGGTCGAGGTGCACCTCCATGTTGCCGGTGCCCTTGAATTCTTCGAAGATGACTTCATCCATGCGGCTGCCGGTGTCCACGAGGGCGGTGGCCATGATGGTCAGCGAGCCGCCTTCCTCGATGTTGCGCGCCGCGCCGAAGAAGCGCTTGGGCTTGTGCAGCGCATTCGCATCCACGCCGCCGGAGAGAATCTTGCCGGAGTGCGGCTGCACGGTGTTGTAGGCGCGGGCGAGTCGGGTGATGGAGTCGAGCAGGATGACGACATCCTTCTTGTGCTCGACCATGCGACGGGCCTTCTCGATGACCATCTCGGCCACCTGCACATGGCGCTCAGGCGGCTCGTCGAAGGTGGAGGCGATGACTTCCGCCGGTTTGCAGGAGCGCTCCATGTCGGTCACTTCCTCGGGGCGCTCGTCAATCAGCAGGATGATGAGGTAGGCCTCGGGGTTGTTCTTGATGAGCGCGTTGGCGAGCTTCTGCAGCAGCACGGTCTTGCCGGTGCGGGGCGGCGCGACGATGACGCCGCGCGTGCCCTTGCCGATGGGGCAGACGAGATCGAGCACGCGGGTGGACAGCTCGGTGGCGTCGGTCTCGAGGATGAAGCGCTTGTTCGGGAAGAGCGGCGTGAGGTTGTCGAAGTGCGTCTTCTCCTTGGCCTTGTCCGGCTCCATGTGGTTGACGGACTCGACCTTGAGCAGGGCGAAGAATTTCTCCTTCTCCTTGGGCGGGCGGATCTGGCCGGCCACGAGGTCGCCGGTCTGGAGGTCGAAGCGGCGGATTTGCGACGGCGAGACGTAAACATCCTCCGGGCAGGGCAGGTAGTTGAAAGCCTGCGACCGCAGGAAGCCGAAGCCCTCGCTGAGGACTTCAAGCACGCCCTCGGCGAAGAGGCCGCCGGCGCTTTCGGCGTTCTTCTTCAGGATGGCGAAGATGACCTCCTGTTTGCGCAGGGTGCCGTAATTCTCCACGCCCATGTCCTTGGCCATCTTGTTGAGATCGGCGATGGAGAGGGCTTGAAGCGTCGAAATGGCGATGGGCGGGCCCTTCAGCTCGGGCGCGGTGCGCTCGGGCGGCTGGGGCGCGGGCTTGAGCGGCTTCTGCTTGGGTTGTTTCGCCGCAGGCTGAGGAGCCTGCTCCTCAACGGGGGCGGGTTCCGGGGCGGCGCTGGCCGGGCCGGTGCCGGGGGAAAACTCCTCCACGGTCGCGGCGGGAACGGGGGCGGGAGCCTCCTCTTCGGCCGGGAACATGGATTCCGCGCGCGGCGCGGCAGCTTCGGGAGCGGGGGACCCGGTCAACTCCTCGGGGGCCGGGCTTGGAGCGGCGGGGGTGCGTTTGGCCTTTACGGCCCTCGGTTTTGCAATGCGTGGCATACTCGGAACGGAAACTGTTTTGTCTGTTGGCGGGGCCAATGGCACCTGCCGGTGAGTTGTAATTTGACTGGCTGCCGCGGGAGCGCGTTCATTCAGAAACGCGGTGACTACCGGGGAATTTCTGCTGGGGATTGACCCGTGCCTGACTTTGCGGCGGCGGGAATCTTGCGGTTAATTCGGTGCCAACCTGTCGAAGGGGGCCGTGCGTGTCAATTCATTTGATGGGATCCGTCCAGCCGCACGGGACGCCGGATGTCAGTAGGGCAGCGGGAATTTCGCCGTCAGATCACGCACCCGGGCCCGGACCTTGTGGGCGGTGCCGGGGTTTTTGATGTCGAGGAGCACCTCGGAGATCATGTCCGCGATCGCCGCCATCTCCGCCTCCTTCATCCCGCGCGTGGTCACGGCGGGCGTGCCGAGGCGGATGCCGCTGGCTTGGAAGGGCGAGCGGGTCTCGAACGGGATCGTGTTCTTGTTCGTCGTGATGCCCGCTTCGTCGAGGGCGATCTGGCTTTCCTTGCCGGTGATGCCGCGCGCGCCGACGTCCACCAGCATGAGGTGGTTGTCCGTGCCGCCGGAGATGAGGCGGAAGCCGTTGCGGGTCATGCCGGCGGCGAGGGCCTTCGCGTTGACCGTGATCTGCTGCTGGTATGCCCTGAAGCCGGGCTGGAGCGCCTCATGGAAGCAGACGGCTTTTGCGGCGATGACGTGCATGAGCGGTCCGCCCTGGATGCCGGGGAAGACCTGCGAATCAATCTCCTTCGCATACTTTGCCTTGCACATGACGAGGCCGCCGCGCGGTCCGCGCAGGGTCTTGTGCGTGGTGGTCGTGACGAAGTCCGCGTAGGGCACGGGGCTGGGATGGACGCCCGTGGCGACGAGGCCGGCGATGTGCGCGATGTCCGCGAGCAGCATCGCACCGACTTCCTGGGCGATCTCGCCCATGCGTTTGAAGTCAATGATGCGCGGATAGGCGCTCGCGCCGACGGTGATCATCCTCGGCTTGTGCTCGCGCGCCATCGCGGCGAGCTGGTCGTAGTCAATGCGCTCGTCTTCCTTGCGGACGCCGTAGTGGACGATCTCGAAGAACTTCCCCGAGAAGTTGGCCTTGTTGCCGTGCGTGAGATGGCCGCCGTGGCTGAGGTCCATGGTCAGCATCTTGTCGCCGGGCTTCAGGAAGGCGAAGTAGCAGGCCATGTTCGCGCCGGAGCCGGAGTGCGGCTGCACGTTCGCGTGCTCGGCGCCGAAGAGCTGTTTCGCGCGGTCGATCGCGAGCTGCTCGACGACATCCACGTTTTCGCAGCCGCCATACCAGCGCTTGGCGGGGTAGCCCTCCGCGTATTTATTCGTGAGCACGGAGCCCTGCGCCTCCATCACAGCCGGGCTGGTGAAGTTCTCGCTGGCGATCAGCTCGATGTTCTCCTGCTGGCGCTGGCGCTCCCTGGCGATGGTTTCTGCAATCGCGGGGTCCACCGCCGACAAACGTAATCCAGTGTTCTGTTCCATTTTCTTGACTCTCCGTTCGTGACGCCCGCCCTCGAACTCCGTGGCGAGAAAGGCGTCCACAATTTTTCTGCCCTCTTCAGGGGAAGTCTGTTTCTGGCCGAGGCACAGGACGTTCGCGTCGTTGTGCTGGCGGGTGAGGGCGGCCATCTCCTCGTTGAACACGAGCGCGGCGCGCACGCCGGGCACCTTGTTCGCCGTGATGCTCATGCCCACGCCGGACGTGCAGCAGAGCAGGCCGAAGTCCGCGTTGCCCGCCGCCACCTCTCCGGCGACGAGCTTGGCGTAGTCGGGGTAGTCCGTGGAGGCGGAGGAGTTCGTGCCGAAGTCCAAGACGTGGACGCGGCGGCTTTCAAGATGCCGCTTCAGCGCGTCCTTGAGCTGGACCCCCCCGTGATCCGCACCCAGGGCGAAGACCAGGGCGCGCCGGCCGCCGGGCTGGTCGCCGCTCTGCTCGACGAAGCGCAGCACGGACTCGATGCCCTGCTCGATCTGGTCGCGGCAGTTCAGATAGACATCCAGGCTTCCGCCGATCGGATCGGCGATGTCCTTTTCCCAGAAGTCGAGGGTGTCGTCGAACTCGCGCAGCACGAACGTCTTCTCCGCCACCTGCGGATAAAGCAGGGTGATCGCGTCGACGTGGCCGCGCGTCATGCCAAAGATGTAATCCGCCTCCTGCACCATCACGCCGGTGAGCATCCGGCTGCGCTGCCCGGCGATGTCCATGCCAAGCTGCTTGAGCGCGGTGATGGCGTGCGCGCTGGGGGACTGGCCGTTGATCGCGCCGACGCCGGCGGAAATGACGCGGTAGTCTCCGCGACCCTTCACCGCATGACGAAACAGCCCCTCGGCCATGGGGCTTCGGCAGATGTTTCCGGTGCAGACAAACAGGATGGCTTTCGTGCGCGCCAAGCGCAGTCAAGATGACGGCGTGAGGGAGGACGCGTCAACGGGGAAATCCGGTCCGGCGACGCCCCTCACCTCGACACTGCATTGAAGTCGAACTCGCTCCTGCCCCCGACCACGGCCCGGCCCGAAATTCGGCCGGATGGCAGTCCGGTCTGCTGCGCCGGCGCGGCATTGGCTGCAATCCCGTTGGTGGCGGCCCGGTCCTTTTTCTCCGCCGCCTGCATTTCCAAACGCACGGCTCCCAAGTTCGCCGGTTGCAACGCGGGTGCCGCCGATGGCTCCCGGGCGGCCGGCAGCCATTCGCCGTGAAGCTCGACGGACTGGTTGAGTTTGCGGTTCACGCCGTTGGCGTAAAAACGGTAGGCGTTCTGCGGTGCCGCGGCCTGCGCCGGCTGCCGGCCGTCGGTTTCGGCTTCCTTCCCCGCCGGTGCGGGCACCACGGTGCCCTCGTAGGTCGAACCGTCGGCGTCCACGATGCGCACGCGGTCACCGGTGCGCTCGAAGGCGAAATCCTGCATCACCTGCGGCACGGGCGGAGAGTTGAAGTTCTGCCGGTAGCCCGCGCGATTGTCCAACTGCCGGAACTGCTGGCGCTCCGATGCCGCCACGTTCTTGGCACCACCGCGCAAATCCGTGTTCGGCTTGAGCTTCGCGTCCTCGTCGGCCCGCTTTGTCTCGGGGACAAACATGACTGCTGCGCCCTGCTCGGATTTCAACGTTTTGGCGAGCTGGCCCGCGGGTCCCGCCCCCGGTTTTGCTGCCGATATTTTGTCTCCGGTCAGCGCGTCCGTCGCGGCTCTTTCCGCCGGCTTTCCACCCACAAAACCCTGCGTTGCAGCCGGGGCGCTCGCGGCGCGCGAAAGCGCCGGCAACGGTGCGGAAGCTGTTGCGGTGGGACGCGGGATGGTCCGTGCAGGTCCGCCGGTGGCGGTGGCGGAATCCCTGGCCACGGCTTGAGCCCCGGGTGCTGAAACCAGCTTCCTGGCCTGCGCCGGACGCTCGGCGACAGTCTGCGGCTTGTTTCCTGAAACAGGAGTCTGCGGCCGGGCTGCCAGCGGCTCCGGAGCCTGAGGCGGCGGCGGCAGCTTGTCGGAGAAAGTCCGCTGCTGCGCCGCCTGATGCGGGTCGTTGCGCAGCACCGCCAGAACGAGGGCGAGACACGCGAACATCGCGCCGCCCCAGATCACACGCCGCTTGTGCCGCGTCAGGAAATTCGGCTGCTGGTTTGACAGCACGAATGAGCGGACGAAGTTCTTCGCCGCCTCCTCCGAGGTGATCAGCGGACGGCTGGCCGTGCGCGCGGCCTCGCCCTGAAGCATCTTGCGCGTGGCGGGATGCAGCTCGAAGGGCGCGCCCGTCTGCGACTGCTCCCGCCGGCGCTGCTTGTAGGCCAGCAGGTCCTTCTCGATTTCGCGTTGTGGTTCGTTCGCCATGCGCGGTCAGGGGGTGGGGGCGGCGGCAGGACCAGGAGGCGCGCAAACGCCGCTCCTGCTCGTAATCCTGCTCTTGATCGTGCTCGTCTTCATGCTCTTGCCTCCGGGTTGGACGGGGAAACCGGGGCTTTCTCCCCGGCAAAGATGGGCCGGGCGATTTCCTCGAGCTTGTCGAGGCACTTGCTCAGACGCGAACTGACGGTCTTTTCGTTCAAATGGAGCGAACGGCTGATCTCCTCGTAGCTCAGGTCGGCGAAGTAGCGCAGCTCGATGATTTCCCGGCACGGCATGCCCAGCTGCTCCAGCGCATGGCCTATGAGGAGCGCCCGCTCCGCGTGCAGCAACGCACCGTCGGGGCCGGGCTGGTGGCTCGGGGCGTCCGGCATCCGGCCCGTCGCCGGGTTCTCCGCCTGCAACGAGAGGGGCTGCCGTCCGCCGCCGCGCTTGGCGGCGCGTTGCTTTTCGAGATGGTCCCGCGCCTTGTTGCCCGCGATGCGGAAAAGCCACGTCTGCAACTGGCAGTCGCCGTGAAAACCGGCGATGTGCTTGATGACGGACAGGAAGGTCTCCTGGGCGATTTCGTCGGCGTCCTCGTGCGTGATGTCCGGTGAAAGCTGGAACACATAGCGCCCCACCGCGGCGTAGTGCGTGTCGAAGAGCTCGTCCCACGCGCGCGCATCGGCGCGCCGACAGCGCGCAACCAGCTCGGATTCGCCAGTGGGACTCACGTGCGAACCCTACCGGAAGTCATGCGGGCATGGCGAGTCCCGACGCACCGAGCCGGAACGATGTAGTTGGAGCGACAGCGCGGCATTCATGCCGCAGAGACGGGCGGCCATCCGCAGCGTTCGTTCGTCCCGACGCTTTTCATCCACCCACACCTTTGGGTTTCCTCCAGTCGGACCGGGGAGCCCCAGGCCGGCCCTCGTTTCTGCGGCATGAATGCCGCGCTACTTCATGTCCCGGCTGAGAACGATGCCGCGGCACGCCGCCTTCCTCGTTGCGCCGGTGGAAGGAGGAGTTAATCTGCCGCCGCTTCCGAACAAACCACTCCACAACCATGTCGCTCGCGCAATCTCCCTGGCTCGCTGAACTCGTCGGCACGATGCTCCTCATCATCTTCGGCGGCGGGGTCGTCGCGAACTGCGTCCTCAAACAATCCAAGGGCCACAACGCCGGCTGGATCGTCATCACCGCCGGGTGGGGCCTGGGCGTGGCCGTGGCGGTCTATTGCGTCGGCTCGTTCAGCGGCGGGCACCTGAACCCCGCCGTGACCGTGGCGCTGGCGGTTCTGGGCAAGTTCGAATGGGCGAAGGTGCCGCTCTTCGTCGCCGCGCAGATGGCCGGCGCATTCCTTGGCGCGACCGTCGTGTGGCTCGCGTATCTGCCGCACTGGGCGGCGACCGAGGACCAGGGCGCGAAGCTCGCCGTTTTCGCCACCGGCCCGGCCATCCGCAATCCGGGCGCGAACATGCTCACCGAAATCATCGGCACCGCCGTGCTTGTGCTCGGCGCGCTGGCCATCGGCACCAAGGCGAACCTGAAGCCGGAGTTCGGCTGGGACACGGGCTTAGGCCCGGCGCTCGTCGGTGTGCTCGTGTGGGCCATCGGCCTCTCGCTCGGCGGCCCGACCGGTTACGCGATCAACCCCGCGCGCGACCTCGGCCCGCGCCTCGCGCACGCGCTGCTGCCCATCGCGGGCAAGGGCGGCTCCGACTGGGGCTACGCTTGGGTGCCGGTGGCCGGCCCGCTCATCGGCGGCGTGGTCAGCGCGATGATTTACAAGCTGCTGTGGCCGGCATGACTGGAGAAATGTTGAGAGTTGAAAGTTGAGTGTTGAGAGACACCGGCTTCGACCTCTCAACTCTCAACCAACAACTCTCAACTTCCCCATGAAACACATCCTCGCCCTTGACCAGGGCACCACCAGTTCGCGCGCCATTGTCTTTGATCACGCCGGCTCCATCGTCTCCGTGGCGCAGCAGGAGTTCCGGCAGATTTTCCCCAAGCCCGGCTGGGTGGAGCACGACGCCAACGAAATCTGGGCCACGCAGTCCAACGTCGCCGCCGAGGCCATCCTCAAGGCCCGCCTCACCGCCAATGACATCGCCGCCATCGGCATCACCAACCAGCGCGAGACGACCGTCGTGTGGGAGCGCGACACCGGCAAGCCCATCGCCAACGCCATCGTCTGGCAGGACCGCCGCACCGCCGCCGTGTGCGACAAGCTCAAGCGCGCCGGCAAGGCCGCGCTCATCCGCCGCAAGACCGGCCTCGTCCTCGACGCCTATTTCTCCGGCACGAAACTCCAGTGGCTGCTGAACAACGTCCCCGGCGCGAAGGCCCGCGCGAAGCGTGGCGAACTCGCGTTCGGCACGATTGACTCCTGGCTCGTGTGGCAGCTCACCGGCGGTCGCGTCCACGTCACCGACCCGAGCAACGCCTCGCGCACGATGCTCTTCAACATCCACAAGGGCGACTGGGACGATGAGTTACTCGCGCTCTTCGGCATTCCGCGCAGCCTGCTGCCGCAGGTCCGCGCATCGTCCGAGGTCTACGGCGAGACGACGCATTTCGGCGCGGCCATTCCCATCGCGGGCATCGCGGGCGACCAGCAGGCCGCTCTCTTCGGTCAGGCCTGCACGCGGCCCGGCATGGTGAAGAACACCTACGGCACCGGCTGCTTCATGCTGATGAACACCGGCACCAAGCCCGTGACCTCGAAGAACAACCTGCTCACGACGGTCGCGTGGCGCATCGGCAACCGCACGGAATACGCGCTGGAAGGCAGCATCTTCATCGCGGGCGCGGTCGTTCAATGGCTGCGCGACGGCCTCGGCATCATCAAGTCCTCGCGCGATGTCGAGGTCCTCGCCGCACAGGTGTCCGATACGCACGGCGTCTATCTCGTCCCCGCCTTCGCGGGCCTCGGTGCGCCGCATTGGGACCAATATGCGCGCGGATTGATGGCCGGCCTCACGCGCGGCACGACTTCGGCTCACATCGCCCGCGCCGCGCTGGAAGGCATCGCCTATCAGGTCGCCGACGTGCTGCACTCGATGGAGGCCGACGCGAAGATCAAGCTGAAGGAACTCCGCGTGGACGGCGGTGCGAGCACGAACAACCTGCTCATGCAGTTCCAGTCTGACCTCCTCGGCGTCCCCGTCGTGCGCCCGCGCGTCTCGGAGACGACGGCGCTCGGAGCCGCCTACCTCGCTGGCCTTGCCGTCGGTTACTGGAAGGACCAGAAGGAAATCGCGTCACAATGGCAGGTGGACCGGCGCTTCTCCTCGGCGATGAAGGGCAGCGAGCGCAAGCGCCTTACCGCCGGCTGGGAAAAGGCGCTGGAGCGCGCGAAGAAGTGGGAAGATTCCTAGCAGCAGCGGAGCGCCGGTCTCCGACCCGGCGCGTTCACCGTGTGGCATGCTCGACGCCGGGCCGGAGGCCAGTGCTCCGGACTCGTGCGGGTGCGCCCGCCCAATT
>JBAYGL010000099.1:0-13137 GCA_041666725.1 Limisphaerales bacterium | reverse complement strand
CGCTCCGGCCCTGGCTTTGGACGGGCGTCTGGCTCGCGCTGGGCTTTCTCTCGAAGAACACGAACGCCTTCCAACTCGTCTGCTTCGGGCTCTTCTTCGCACTTTGGAAGCCCGCCCGCGCCCAGCTTCGCACCCGTGGACCGTGGCTGGCTCTGGGCATCGTCGGGCTGGCCGTCCTCCCGCAGCTCGTCTGGAACGCGCAGCACGGCTGGGCCACGGTCGAGCACCTGCACAACCGCGCCGGCCTTGACCAGGCCTGGAAGTTCACGCCGAACTACCTGATTGATTTCGCCGTTGCCGAACTGGCGCTCCTGAATCCCTGTTGGCTCGCGCTGATCCTCGGCGGCGTGATGACGACGCTCGTCCAGTTCCGCACGCCGAAAGGTGAGGCGTCGGCCAGCCCTTCCGGCGGGCTCACATTGTTTCTCTTCTGCATGGGAGCGCCGCTCTTCCTCGGCTACTTCCTTTACACGCTGCGGGCCCGCGTGCAGCCGAACTGGATTGTTCCGGCTGTTCTTCCGCTGCTCTGCCTGGCCGCGCTGCAGGCGGAGGCGTGTTGGAAAAATGGCGTTCGCTCCGTGCGCGGATGGTTCGTCGGCGGGCTGGCTCTGGGTTTGCCGCTGGTCGTGCTGCTGCACGACACGAACCTCGCCGGAAAACTCCTTGGCGCGCCGCTTCCGGCCAAGTCCGACCCGCTGGTGCGCGTGCGCGGCTGGAAGGCCTTGGCCGGGACGGTCGAGGCTGAACGCCAGCGCGTCATTGCAGCGGAGGGCAAGCCGGTCTTCCTCATCGGAGCGCACTACGGCATCACGAGCCTCCTGTCGTTCTACATCCCGGAGGCGAGGGCTGGCGTGCCGCAATCACCCGTCGTGTATTATCAGTCGTCCGAGAAGCCGGAGAACCAATACGGCTTCTGGCCCGGCTACGCGTCGCGACGCGGCGGCAGCGCACTCTACGTGCAGGAGCTGAAGAAGGGCGCGATTCCCGAGCCGCCGCCGGCGCGGCTTGCCGCCGAGTTTGCGCGCATCGAAGACCTCGGCATCCGGGATGTCGAGCATCGCGGACGAACGATTCACACCGTCCGGCTGCTGTTGTGCCGGGAGCTGAAGTAGTGCCCGCGAAACACGCGAATGGATGCGAATATGAGCCAAGGAGCGCGGACGCCCACGTCCGCCGCAACTCCCTGCCGGGGGTTTGCAACCGCCGTCGAGGGCGCGGAGCAGTTTGGTCTCGCCGGTCTGACAAACGCCCCGGACGGCGATTGCAAATCGCCGGCACAGGCTGCGGACGTGGGCGTCCGCGCTCCAATTCCCATTCGCGTTCATTCGTGTGTTTCGCGGGCAACCAGTGCCTCGTTCGTCATCCGCGACTACGACCTTGCGGCCACGCTTGCCTCCGGGCAGGCCTTCCGCTGGCGGGAGTTCGGTGTCCCGGCTTCAGCCGGTCCCCCTGGCCGCCTGAAGGCGGGACACCCAACGGGCCGCGTCTGGGAAGGTGTCGTTGCCGGCCGTTGGATTCGGCTCTGGCAGGACGGGCAGGTCATCCACGCGGAAACCGCCGGGCCTCAGGCCGACTGGCGCTGGCTGCGCGACTATCTCCAGCTCGACGCGGACCTCGCCGCCGTGCTGGCGACCTTTCCCGACGACGCGCCGATGCGGGCATCCGTGGCTGCGTGCCGGGGCCTGCGCCTGCTCCGTCAGGAGCCGTGGGAATGCCTCGCCTCGTTCATCTGCTCCTCCACGAAGCAGATCGTCCAGATCCAGCAAATCATCGCGTTGCTGTGCGAGCGATTTGGGGAACCCATCCCCGTAGGAGACGATGTGAGGAGTCTCCATTTTCTCCCCAGACCCGAGATGCCAGACGCCAGACCCAACGCAAAGCCAGAGCCTCCTCACGTCGGCTGCTACCCGACCTTCGCCTTCCCCGCCGCCGCTCGACTCGCTGCGTGCTCCGAGGCCGAGCTGCGACTGTGCAAGATGGGCTTTCGTGCGCCCTACGTGCTGGCCGCTGCGAAAGCCGTCGCGAGCGGGGAACTGGACTTGAACCGTCTGCATTCGCTTCAGACCGCCGAGGCCCGCGCGGCGCTCATGGGTTTGCGCGGCGTGGGCCGGAAGATCGCCGACTGCGTGCTGCTCTTCGCCTATGGGAAACAGGACGCGTTTCCGGTGGATGTCTGGGTGCGGCGGGCCTTGAAGGAGCTGTATTTTCCCCGCCGCCGTCCGTCGGAGAAGCGGCTCGAGCATTTCGCCAGCACGCACTTCGGGCCGAACGCGGGCTACGCGCAGCAGTATCTGTTTCACTATGTCCGCACGCTGCGGCCGAAGGAATGAGGTGTTCAGTTTTCAGTGTTCAGTATTCAGTTGGGCGTGTGGTGTCCTTCGGACTGAATACTGAACACTGAAAACTGATTACTTCTCATGTCCCTCGAAGTCACCTTCACCCCCGCTGAGTTCACGGCGCTCCGCGAGCGCGATCTGAGCCGGACCGTCTGCGTCGTTTTCGACGTGCTGCGCGCCACCAGTTCGATGGTCACGGCGCTGGCGAACGGGGCACGGAGCATCGTGCCCGTCTCGGAAATCGCGGAGGCGCTGGCCATCAGGGCGCGGCAGCCCGACGCACTGCTGGCCGGCGAGCGAGACGGGGTGCGCATCCTGCGGCACCTGACCGGCGGGGTGGATTTCGACCTCGGCAACTCGCCGCGTGAGTTCACGACGGACCGCGTCGCGGGGCGGACGATTGTGATGACGACGACGAACGGGACGCGGGCGTTGCAGGCGTGTCGCGGTGCGCGACGGGTGCTCATCGGAAGCTTTTTGAACCTGGACGCGGTGGCCGGCTGGCTGGCCCGCGAGCGGCCGGAGAATTTGCTGGTGGTCTGCTCGGGCACGCAGGAGGAAGCCGCTTACGAGGATGTGCTCGGGGCCGGCGGACTCTGCGATGCGATCTGGGATCAATACGGTGGAGGGCAGGTCGCCGACTCGGCGCAGGTCGCCCGGGAAATATTCCAGCGGGGCAGGGGGGATTTGCTGCAGGCCGTCCACAGCGCACGCAACGCACGCCGGCTGCTCGCGCTGCCGGGGTTGTGCGCCGACGTGCCGCTCTGCCTGGAGCGCGGGAGTGCCGACGTGCTGGCCGGGATGGTGGCGGGCGAAGTGCGGCGCCTATGATGTGGCCGGCGTTTGTAGGTCACGGGGGATTGAGGGCGGTTCGTGGCGGCTCAGAAAACACTCGCCTCGCCGGGGGACGTTGCTCAACATCCGCCTCGTTTTCGCGGGAACTGTCCGCATCGTAATGAAAGCCAAAATCATCATCACTCCGAAGAAGGCCGTCCTCGATCCGCAGGGCAAGACCGTCCAGAGCGCGCTGGAGCACATGGGTTACCAGGGCGTGGTGGGCGTCCACGTGGGCAAGTATGTGGAGATCGACCTGGCGCCGGGCACTGATCGTGCGGCCGCGCAGCAGGCGCTCGACGAGGCATGCCACCGGTTCCTGAGCAATCCGGTGATCGAGGATTACCGGCTGGAAATTGCGGACTGACCGGAGCGCCGCACCATGCCCACGCTGGTTTCCCAACCGACCGTCATTACGGCGGCAGGCAACAAGCCCAAACTCATCGAGGAGTTCATCGGCCGGGTGAACACCTGGACAGATGCCCTCAGCCTGGCCCGCATGAAAAGCCCGGGCGGATGGGTGGAGCCGGGCCAGACGCCGGAATTTGACGAGTTCACCCTCGTGCTCAAAGGCACGCTGCGCGTGACCCACAAGGAGGGTTTCCTTGACGTTGCCGCCGGCCAGGCGGTCATCGCGCACAAGGGGGAATGGGTGCAATACGGCACTCCCGCTCCCGAGGGTGCGGAGTATGTCGCCGTCTGCCTGCCCGCCTTTTCACCGCAAACCGTCCACCGCGACGCCTGAATCCAATGAACTTTGCCGTCCTCCAATTTCCCGCCTCCAACTGCGACCAGGACGCCGTCCACGCCATGCAGGCGCTCGGCCACTCCGCTCGGCTGGTCTGGCACAAGGACGGCAGCCTCGGCGCGGCCGACGCGGTCATCGTGCCCGGCGGCTTCAGCTACGGCGACTACCTCCGCTGCGGCGCCATCGCGCGCTTCAGCCCGGTGATGCAGGCGGTGAAGCAGTTCGCGGACAACGGCGGGCTGGTCATAGGCATCTGCAACGGCTTCCAGGTGCTGTGCGAGGCGCATCTGCTGCCCGGCGCGCTGATCCGGAACCGCTCCCTTCAGTTCCGCTGTGAGCACGTCTTCCTCAAGACCGTGGCACACGACACGCCGTTCACGTCGCAAATTCCCGCTGACAAGCTTCTGCATGTGCCCATTGCGCATGGCGAAGGCTGCTATTTCGCGGATGCCGACACGCTCGGCCAGCTCAGGGCCAACCGCCAGATCCTCTGGCAGTATTGCAACGCGCAGGGCGAGACGACGGAGGACGCCAATCCGAACGGTGCGCTGGAGAACATCGCCGGCATCTGCAACGAGCGCCGGAACGTCGCCGGCCTCATGCCGCACCCCGAGCGTGCCTGCGAACCGTTGTTGGGCAGCACGGACGGGCGGTTGATCTTCGAGAGCATGATCCACGCGTTGAGCCGGCGTCCGGCGGCGCTGGCGGCGTAGGGGGAGACGAGGCGGGGACAAGGGTTTTCCCCTGCTTGCAAACCGTAACACGATTCCCGTAGCATCTCTGCCCAATGCACCGCTACGTGTATGACTGGAGTGTTCCCAAGCGTGTGGGAATTGGGGTTTTGGCCCTCTTGTTCCTTTTTTTTCTGAGCGATACGACCGCTTTCGCACAGGTTCTGCGGGGCGTTTACACCCTGCAGGATGGTGGCCAGACCAGGGTGTTTGAAGTTGCGCTGGATGAGGTTTATGTGCGCTCTCAGAACTCAGCGCAGACGATCCCTGTGGCCGCCTTCGGACAGGTTGACGCGGTGAGAACTCACGCTGAACTGCTCACCCGGACCACAGGCAACGAAACCGAACTGGTGCTCTACGAGGCTGGCCGGCCTCGCGATGTCGCTTCCCGGCGCGTGCTGACGAAGCAAGTCCTCGTGCGAATGGCTCCCGGTGCGGTTCCTGGTCCGCTGGCGGCCATGTCAGGTGCCGCCGTTGGGGCCGAAATCTCCCACCTGCCCGGCCATTATCTTTTCACGACCGCGCAGACAGGAAGTGCGCTTACCGTGGCTGAGTGGCTTCGGGCCCAGCCTGGTGTGATCTCCGCCGACCCTCAACTTGCACGTCAAATGGTCAGGCGCTTCATTCCTAACGACCCGTTTTTCACGAACCAATGGCACCTCCGCAACACGGGTCAGAACGGCGGAACGCCGGGGATGGACATCAACGTCACCAACGTGTGGGACAATTTCCGGGGCACGGGTGTGACGATCGGAATCGTGGACGACGGGCTGCAAGGCACACATCCCGATCTGACGAACAATGTCAATTTTGCCATCGGCCACGACTATAACTTTGGCGACAATGATCCCAGTCCGAACGTGCTCGCCGACTTTCACGGCACCGCGGTTGCCGGCGTGGCGGCGGGACGGGGCAACAATGGACGGGGTATCTGTGGCGTCGCTTTTGAGGCCACGCTCGCGGGAATCAGATTGATCGCCGCGCCCACGACGGATGCACAGGAGGCGGCGGCCATGCTCCACAGCAACGCGGTGGTGTTCGTGAGCAACAACAGCTGGGGACCGGCAGATGACGCGCAAAACCTTTCTGCGCCGGGGCCGCAAATGGCCGCGGCACTGGCCAGCGCGACCACGACCGGACGCGGTGGCTTGGGAACCATCTTCCTTTGGGCGGCTGGAAACGGCGGTCAAGTCGGGGATAATGCCAACTACGACGGCTATGCGAACTCGATTTACACAATCGCCGTCGGCGCGTTGAATGACCTTGGACGACGCGCATCCTACAGTGAACCGGGGGCTGATGTGGTGATTTCCGCCCCATCCGGCAATGACTCCACGCGCCCTCAAGGCACTTCCACCACTGATCTGGTGGGCACCAACGGCTACAACACTGGAACCAGTCCGGATCCCCTCGAATACACCGCTTCTGACTACACATCCCGTTTCAACGGCACCTCCTCCGCCTCGCCAGTGGCCGCCGGCGTGGTTGCGCTGCTCTTGCAGGCCAACCCCACCCTCGGCTGGCGCGACGTGCAGGAAATACTCATTCGTTCCGCCACAGTGAATCAGCCCACCCACTCAGACTGGTTCACCAACGGTGCAGGCTTTCACTTCAACCACGATTTTGGCGCGGGCCTTGTCAATGCCGGGGTGGCCGTGGCCTTGGCGACCAACTGGACGAACTTGACCCCGCAATTTAGTTACAGTGCCCAGCAAACCGGCCTCGGACTCAGTATTCCCGACAATAATTCCAACGGAGTGACTTACGCCTTCAACGTAGTCAGCGGCAACATCCGGGTCGAGCATGTGACTCTCACGGTCAACATCACTCACTCCTTCCGTGGAGACTTGGCTGTGGATTTGATCTCTCCAGCCGGGACTGTCAGCCGGCTCGCCGAACGACACAGCGACCCCAACAGGGATTATCAGGACTGGACGTTCATGTCTGTCCGCCACTGGGGCGAACTGGCGGATGGCACCTGGACCGTGCGAGTATCCGACAGATCGCCCTCGGACGCGGGTGTCCTCAACTCGCTGGCACTGCGTTTGTATGGGACATTCACCAATGTTTCGGGCGTGGTCGCCCCTCCGACCATAACCACTCAGCCCAGGAGCCGCACTGTGACACAGGGTTCAACCGTCACGTTGAGCGTTGGGGTGGCACCGGACGCGACTTTGCCCGTCAACTATCAGTGGCGCTTCAACGACAACGATATTTTTGGCGAGGTGAGTTCAACCCTGGTCCTGACCAACGTGCAGAGTTCCGCCGCCGGCCTCTATTCCGTGCGTGTCGTCAACCCGTTCGGCACCAACCTCAGCGCGAACGCCGCGCTGTTTGTCAACGCCCCGCCCCAGGTGACCACGCATCCGACGAATCAATCGGTGATTCTTGGCTCGAACGTGACCTTCACCGTGGCGGCCAGCGGCTCCGAACCGCTTTCCTATCAATGGCGGTTTAACGGAACGCCCATCGGCGGAGCCGTGAATGCCAGCTACACCATCACCGGCGCACAGACCAATCAAGCGGGCTCCTACGACGTGCTGGTGGGGAACTCGTTCGCGTCGGTGTTCAGCTCCAACGCTGTTCTCTCGGTTCTGCCGCCCTTCACCATCGACCCGCAACCGTTGAGCCAGTCGGTTCCGGTTGGCAGCAATGTCACGCTTGTCGTCGGGGCAACCGGCATCGGTGCATTCGCCGGGCCGTTCACCTACCAGTGGACTTTCAACGGAGCGGCACTGACGGATGCCACAAACACATCGCTCATCTCCACAAACCTTCAGCTTGCCAGCTCCGGAGCTTACGCATGCGTGGTCGGGTCACCTCTGGGGGCGATCATCAGCAGCAACGCGGTCGTCGCCGTTTTCAATCCGTTCACCGTGGATTCGCTCGCGTTTCAGCTGGGAGGTTTCCTTCGGATTGCCGTGAGCGGGGACAATGGACGCGCTTATAGGCTGGAGTCCTCCACCAACTTGATAGACTGGGTTTCCATGGTCACAAACACCGTGTCCGGGGGGACAGCCACGTTTACCGACGGTGGGGCAGTGGGGCAGCCGTTCCGTTTCTACCGCACCGTGCTCCTGCCGTAGGCCGGCCGGCATGCCTGAGGGCCGGGATTCGCCCTTGAATTATTCATTCTGGAGCGTGACGCTCGCGCCAGCATGAACCTTCCCTCCCATGCCGTTGGTCAGGCGATTTTCATCCGGACCGGTGTTTCGGATTACGTGGAGGTGCCGCTTCCATTTCAGACGCTCGAGGAGTTGGTGCGCTTGTGCTCCGAGCCCAGGCCCGGCCTGACATTGGAGCGGGTGGTGGTGTTCTCCATGCAGGACGGCCAGCCCTGCGCGCTGACTTTGGGATTCGTTTCGGCCAGCAAGGGAGTCCGGCCCGGCGATTTTCACCCCGAATTCAAGGGCTGAACTCCCCCCCCCCGGTTCAAGGCCGGAGGTCGGTGAAGATTCTCGTCTGCTCCCGCTGACGAAGCACTCGGGCCAGAGGAGTCGTTCCTTCCGAAGAAAGCGATTCCTTCAAGGCCGGCTCTTTCCCGGCACCGGAGGCCAGCACCCAGGCTTCGTGCGCAGCGGTGATCGCGGCGTAGCCCAGCGTGATGCGCTGCGGCGGCGGTTTGCCGGCGGTCACGGCGCGATACACGGGGGTGGAACTCATGGCGTTCTCGGATTCCCCCGGAAAAAGAGAAGCGACATGGCCGTCTTCGCCCATTCCCAAGAGGATCAAATCCAGCACGGGCTGGCCGTCGGCGTTGGCCGGGGCGAGATGCCGCAGGATCGCCTCCGCATTTCGTGCGGCCTGTGCGGGTTCGATCTCACCCTCAATCCGGTGGATGTTCCCGGACGGCAGATCCAACGGGGTGAACAGCAGCTCCTCCGCGCTGCGGTAATTGCTCTCCGCGTGGCCCGGAGGCACGCAGCGTTCGTCGGCCCAGAAGAAGTGGACATGGGCGAACGAATGGTTGCGATCCTTTGCGTGTTGCGCCACCGCGTGAAAGAAATCCCGGGCGATGCGTCCGCCTGAGAGCGCCACATTCCTGGGCGCGTCAGAGGAAATCAGCCAGGCGAGGAATTCGGTGGCGCACTGTTCCGCCATCGTGGTCGCATTGTTAAACGACCTCAGTTCCCAGTTGGACATGGGCGGGAGAATTTGCGAGTGCGCCACGCGTCACTTTGCCGGCTGCGGGTCGCGCCAGACGTGGCCGGACGGGGCAAGCAGGTCTTCGGCGGCCACCGGGCCCCATGTGCCTGCGGAGTAAAACTCGCGGTTCGTCAGCGGCTTGTCGCCCCAGCCCTCGCGGATCGGGTCCACGATGCTCCATGCTGTTTCCACTTCGTCGCGGCGGATGAAGAGCGTCGCGTCACCCGCGACGGCCTCCAGCAGCAGACGCTCATAGGCTTCGGGCGTGTAGGCGCCGAATTCGGAGTCGTAGCTGAAGTGCATCCGCACCGGACGCACTTGCAGGCTCGCGCCGGGCACCTTTCCGTTGAAGCGCAGCGTGATGCCCTCGTTGGGCTGGAGGCGCAGCGTGATGGCGTTCGGGTCGAGCTTGAGGCCGCACTTCGCCGCAAAGAGCACGTTGGGCGTCGGGCGGAACTGGATGCGCACCTCGCTCGCGGAGAGCGGCATGGACTTGCCGGTGCGCAGGAAGAACGGCACGCCGCTCCAGCGCCAGTTGTCGATGAACAGCTTCAGGGCGAGGTAGGTCTCCACGTTGGAGTCGGTCTTCACCTTCTCCTCCTGCCGGTAGCCGTTGCGCAGCTTGCCGTCCACCATGCCGGCGAAGTATTGCCCGCGCACGACCTGCTTGCTCACGTCGCGGATGGGGCGGATGGACTTGAGCAGCTTCACCTTCTCGTCGCGCACCGCCTCGGCCTCCAGCGACACCGGCGGTTCCATGGCGATGAGCGAGAGCACCTGCAGCAAATGGTTCTGCACCATGTCGCGCAGCGCGCCGGATTCCTCGTAATAGCCACCGCGTCCGCCCACGCCGAGCTTCTCGGACACCGTGATCTGCACATGATCCACGGACGTGCGGTTCCAGAGCTGCTCGAAGATGGCGTTCGAGAAGCGGAACATCAGGATGTTCTGGACCGTCTCCTTGCCGAGGTAGTGGTCGATGCGGAAGATCTGTTTCTCGTGCGCGAACCTCGTCAGTTCGTTGTTGAGCCGCAGCGCGCTCGGGAGGTCGGTGCCGAAGGGTTTCTCCACGACAACACGCTGCCATTCCCCGGGTGTTTCCACGCGCTTGAGCAGGTTCGCGCCGCAAAGCTGCTCCACCACCGCGCCGAACTGGCTGGGCGAAATGGCGAGGTAGAACAGAAGGTTGTTCCGCAACTGTGGGACGCCGAAGCTGTCCAGGCGCTCCGTCAGGCGCTGGTAGGCCGCCGCCTCGGTCAAATCGCCCTGGCAGTAGGAGACGTTGGTGGCGAACTCCTCCCACACGCGTTCGTCAACCTGCTTGGACCGGCTGAACTGCAACACGCCCGCTTTCAATTCCTCACGCCATGCCGCGTCGTCCTTTTCGCGGCGTGCGAAGCCGACGATGCGCATGGGGCTTGGGAGGGCCTTCTCCACGAAGAGATGGTAGAGCGCGGGGATGAGCTTGCGGATGGTGAGATCGCCGCTCGCTCCGAAGATGACGATGGTGCAGGGGGTCACGGCTTTGCGCCCGTCGTCCAGCCGGCACGCCATCAGTTCATCGAGTTGGTTCAGTTCGTCCATCGCGGCGAGGGTGAACGGGCGGCGAAAAATTTCAACCCTTCTCCTATGTTTGGTGTCCACCCTTCAGGGTGTCCAGGGACACTCGAACACGCTAAAGCGTGGACACCGAACAAGTCGCCTTGCGCTCTGCTTGCCCCCGCCGTCCAAACCACGCACCCTCCCCGGATGGATCTGACTGGCAAAGCGGCCGTCGTCACCGGCTCATCGCGCGGCGTGGGCCGGGCCACCGCGCTCGCGCTGGCCCGCCGCGGCTGTGACGTGCTCATCAATTACAGCACCTCCCGTGACGAGGCCGAGCGCACCGCCGCCGAGGTTTGCGCGCTCGGCGGCAGGGCCGCCTGCTTCGCCGGCAGCGTGGCCGATGACGCCATCTGCCGCGCGATGATGGACGCGGCGGTGCGGGAGTTCGGCCGGCTCGATGTGCTGGTGAACAACGCCGGCACCACGCGCTTCATCGACTTTCCCGACATGGAGGCTGTTACGGATGACGATTGGAGTCGCATTCTCGGCGTGAACTTGAAAGGCCCGTTCCAGTGCGCCCGGGCGGCCCGCCCGCATCTGGAGCGCAGCGGTGGTGGGGTCATCATCAACGTCGCGAGCGTCGCCGGCATCGTCGGCGCGGGCAGCAGCATTCCCTACTGCGCCTCGAAGGCGGCGGTCATCAACCTCACGCTCGCGCTCGCGCGCACGCTGGGCCCGAACATCCGCGTGAACGCCGTCGCCCCCGGCTTCATTGACGGCGAGTGGCTGCGCAAGGGCCTGGGCGACGACTTCGAGGCGGCGAAGGCGGCGCGGTCCAAGCACGCCGTGCTGGGCAGGGTGTGCCAGCCCGGGGACATTGCCGATGCCATCCTGGCGCTCATTTCCGCCGACCTCGTCACCGGGCACACGATGGTCGTGGACGGCGGGCACTCCATCGGACCGCGCCTCAGCCACGGCATCAAGTAGTGGTGTGCGCCCCGAAAACGTGAAACTCTCCGGCGGCGGTTCGTCCACTTAGAACTTATTTTTCATGCGACTCATGCGAATCCTTCCCGTTCTCGCCGCCTGTTCCGCGGCGTTCCTCGCCGCCTGTAACAAGCAGGACGCCGCGAAGGACGCCGCTCCGCAGGTCATGCCGCCCACGCAGGTCGTCGCCGTGGCGGCGCGTCGCGAGTCCGTCGCGGAGTCGCTCTCGCTGGTGGGCACGCTCACGGCGAACGAGTGGGTCGAGATCAAGGCCGAGCTGGAGGCCGCCGTGGTGGAGGTCGGATTCGACGAGGGCAAGCCCGTGAAGAAGGGCCAGCTCCTCTTCCGCCTCGACGAGTCGAAACTCACCGCCGCGCTCACGGAGGCCGAGGTGAACCTGAAGCTCAGCAAGATCAACTATGACCGCGCCCAGCAGCTCCTCCGTGACAAGACGATTTCACAGCAGGAGTTTGACCAGCTCGCGTCGCGCTTTGAATCCATGCAGGCCGCCATCGCCGTGCGGCAGCGGGAGCTGAAGGACACGAAGATACACGCGCCGTTCGCCGGCATGATGGGGGCGCGCAGCGTCAGCTCCGGCCAGGTCATCAAGAAGGACACGATGCTCGGCACGCTCGTGGACCTTGATCCGGTGAAGGTCGAGGTCAACGTGCCGGAACGCTTTCTGAGCCTGCTGCAGCTCGGCCAGACGATTGAACTGCGCGTCGCGGCATTCCCCGGCCGCAAGTTCAGCGGGCTGGTCTATTTCATCGCGCCACAGGTGGAGACGAACACCCGCACGGCGCTCGTGAAGGCGAAGATTGCGAACCCCGACCTCCGGCTGAAGCCCGGCATGTTCGCCAACCTGGATCTCACCCTCCAGCTTCGTGCCGCGGCGGTCATCGTCCCCGAGCCGGCCATCATGGTGAACGCCGACCGTGCGATGCTCTTCGTCGTGGACAAGGACTCGAATGCACAGCTCCGCCCCGTGAAGCTCGGCGTGCGGCAGGCGGGCGTGGTGGAAATCATGGAAGGGGTCGAGGCCGGGCAGATGGTGATTGTCGAGGGCACGCAGAAAGTCCGGCCCGGCTCGAAAGTGAAGCTGGCGGGGCCGGAAGCGGCGGCGGCGTATGCGCCGAAAGCAGCCGTAAGCGGCAACTAACTCCTGCTCGTAATCCTGATCCTAATCCTGCTCCTCCCATGAACCCCGCCTTCGATCATGAAAAGCTCGAAGCCTACCAGCAGTCCCTGGCCTTTATCCGCTGGTCCACCGCCCTGCTCGACAAACTTCCGGCCAAACTGTCGGTTTGCGATCAGCTGGACCGGGCTTCCACATCGGTCCCGCTGAACGTTGCCGAGGGCAACGGCAAGTTCACCTCGCCCGACCGGTGCCGTTACCTCGACACCGCGCGCGGGTCGGCGCTGGAGTGTGCGGCCTGTCTGGATGTGTTGGTCGCGAAAGGGAGGGCGACGGAGTCGGAGGTGGAGCCGGGGAAGCAGTTGTTGCGGCGAATCGTGTCGCTGCTGGTGGGATTGATTCGGAGCAATTCACCAGACCGCTTCCACGAGGAGCCTGTGCCTTATCGGGTGGGAACGGAGCAGGATTAAGATCAGGATTATGAGCAGGAGTTCGAAATGATATTGCCCCAGATCAGCATCCGCCGGCCGGTGCTCACCGCGATGATGAGCCTCGCCCTCATCCTGTTCGGCCTCATCGCGCTGGATCGCCTGCCGGTGCGCGAGCTGCCGGACATTGACCCGCCCATCGTCAGCGTCACGACGGTCTATCCCGGGGCCAGCGCGGCGGTCGTGG
>JBAYGL010000098.1:0-13280 GCA_041666725.1 Limisphaerales bacterium | reverse complement strand
GTGCCGCTCGGCGGCGAAGACCCCATCGGCCCGGTGAGCGCCGCGCCGTGGGGCAGCGCGAGCATCCTGCCCATCTCGTGGGTTTACATCGCCTGCATGGGCAGCGCCGGGCTCACCGAGGCGACGAAGTTTGCGATCCTCAATGCGAACTACATCAGCCGCCGGCTGGAGAAGCATTTCCCCACGCTTTACAAGGGCACCAGCGGCCTGGTCGCGCACGAATGCATCCTGGACCTGCGCGCCTTCAAGGCCACGACCGCCGAGGACGTGGCGAAGCGGCTGATGGATTTCAGCTTCCACGCGCCGACGTTGAGCTGGCCCGTGGCGGGCACGCTGATGGTCGAGCCGACCGAGAGCGAGCCGAAGTGCGAGCTGGACCGCTTCTGCGACGCGATGATCGCCATCCACGCCGAGATGACCTCCGTGGAAACGGGCAAGGCGGACAAGACCAACAACCCGCTCAAGGGCGCGCCCCACACCGCCGACCAGATCGCCGGCGAGTGGAACCGCCCCTACTCGCGCGAACAGGCGGCCTTCCCCGTGAAGAGCCTCGTGGACTACAAGTTCTGGCCGCCCGTGGCGCGCGTGGACAACGTCTTCGGCGACCGCAACCTCGTATGCTCGTGCGTCGGGATGGAGGCTTACCAGTAGCGGGACCGGGCAGCTTCTGTTAGCTTCCCGGCGATGAAAACCGTCGGCCATCGTCCGCACTCGTGCAGCCTCGACCAGCTGACACCCGACGAAGCGCTGCGGCGCGCCGCACTGTTGCAAGCACAGGCGGACGCACTCAATCCCTACGCCAAACCGCGCGGTTTCATTTTCAAAGCGAAGACCCGCGCGGACTTCGAGCGCTGGCGCAAGGCGCAGTCCAACCCCCGGCTGTGGTGATGACGCCAGCAAATCTCCCGCTGTTGCGCGTCTGCCGCCTCCTGAACGAAGCCGGCGCGCGCTACCTCATCATCGGTGGGCAGGCGTGTATTCTTCACGGATTGGTGCGCACGACGGAAGATGTGGACTTGCTGGTCGAGTCATCTGAAGATAATTGCGAGCGGGTCATCGCCGCACTGTCCCGGCTCGCCGACGGGGCGGCCCGGGAACTCACGCCCAGGGACATTTTGGAGAACGTTGTCATCAAGATTGCGGACGAGGTCGAGGTGGACGTGAGCATTCACGCGTGGAAGCTCGCTTACCCAGACGCCGCCCCCAACGCGTTGAGCAGGGAAATCGACGGCGTAACAATCCCCTACCTCAGCCTCGATGACTTGATTTCCAGCAAGGATACCTATCGGGATCGCGACACCTGGGACCGGCTGCGATTGATGGATCTGAAGCAACGCCGTAAATGACACAAGCCTGTCGCATCTGGACAGACCTACAACTCAACCCGTATTACCCACCCATGAAAATCACCGAGGCCCTGCTCGCGGAGCACGTCGTCTTCCACAACCTCTTCGACTACGTGGAGCGCACCACGCCGAAGCTGCGCACCGTCGGTGAAATCCGGGCGCTGGCGGGCATGCTGGACGCGATGCTGGAGGCGCACGGCCAGATTGAGGACAAGCTGGTGATGGATCCGCTCCACCACTGCCTTGACCAGCTCGGCCAGAACGAATCCATTTACGCCGAGCACGAGCACATCGAGACCGCGCTGGTCCAGGTGCGTTCCTGCCGCAATCTCCAGCAGGCGAAGAACCTTCTCATCAGCGCGGTCATCTCCTCCCGCCAGCACTTCGACCGCGAGGAGCGCATCATCTTCCCGCTCGCCGAGAAGTGGCTCAAAAGCAAGACGCTCCAGACCCTCGGGAGCGAATGGGTGGCGATGCGGAAACAGGTGATGGGTTGAGCTGGAGAGATCTCAACGTCAACCGCTCAAGGCCAAACTTGAGGAAACCGGTCGCGCGTTCTGATTTGGGGGCGCGGTTGCCGGTGTGGACATTGATTCTGGACCTCGGGCGTTGAGCGCCCCGCCGCACTTAATTCTTCTTCACTTCCCACACGCTGCTCTCCGTCCGCGCAGATTTGAGCAACGTCCCGAGATGCTTCACGACGGCAGGATAATCTTCCGCAACGTCGCGTGATTCGCCGGGATCGCGTGCGAGGTGGAAGAGTTCCAGCGGGGCCTCCGGCCGGGTGCGGATGCCCTTCCAGTCGCCCACACGGAAGGCCTGGGCGAAGCCGCGTTCGTGCGTCTCCCAGTAGAGCAGTTCGTGCGTCTTCTTCTGCGGCCGGCCCAGCAACGTCGGCACCAGGGAGACACCATCCGTCTCCGGCGGATCCTTCACGCCCGCCAGTTCCGCCGCCGTGGCCGGCAAATCCCACATCGCGCAGGGCAGCTCGCTCACGCTGCCGGGCTTGATGTGCTTCGGCCAGCGCACCAGCAGAGGCACGCGCAGCCCGCCCTCGGTCAAGTCACCCTTCGAGCCACGAAAGGGACCGTTGCTGTTGAAGAATGCGGGATCGCACAGCCCGTCCTTCTGCGCGGCGTTGTCGCTCGTGAAGAACACAACCGTGTGTTCGGCGATCTTCGGATCGTCGAGCTGCCTGAGCAACTGCCCGACCGAGGCGTCCAGATGAGCGATGGCGGCGGCCTTTCGCCGCTCGGCCTCGGGCCACTTCTCCTGTGCGAAGCGCTCCGTGCCGCCGAGATACTTCGCCGGCATGTTCGTGCCGGGCTCCTCGCCTGCGTTGGGCAGGGTGAACGCAAGGTGGAGGAAGAACGGCCGGAACTTGTTGAAGTGTGCCGCCGGGTAGATGCGGAAATAGTTCGAGGCGGCGAAGGTGAACACGTCCTGCGCGTGCCGGACCTGCCGGCTGTTCTCGTTTTCGAAGATGGGCTGGTAGTAGGAAACCGGGTTCGTGAAGATGGCCTGCTTCGGGTCGTAACGTGCGACCACGGCCGGGAACTGATTCGTCGCATGCCGCAGCTCCAGCAGACCGAGCCACTGGTCCACGCCTTTCTTTTCGGGCATGCCGGTCGAGCCGTCCCCGCCCAGGCCCCACTTGCCAATGACGCCCGCATGGTAGCCGCCGCCCTTCAGCACCTCCGTCAGCGTCACGTCCTCGCCACGCAGCGCGACCGGATGGCCGTCCGGCCCGTAATTGCCCCGGATGCGAGCATGGCCGCTGTGCCTGCCGGTGAAGAGCATCCCGCGGGAGGCCGCACCGGACGGGCTGCCGGAATAAAACTGCGTGAAGCGCATCCCCTCCGCCGCCATCCGGTCCAGGTTCGGCGTTGGAATTTTCTTCTGGCCGTAGCACCCGAGATCGCCCCAGCCCAGGTCATCGGCGAGGATGATGACGATGTTCGGATGCGCCTGGTTCGTGATCGGCTGCTGTGCAGACGCCCGCCCTGCCCCGAGAAACCAGCATGAGAGCAGCAGGAGAACTGCCCGCTCAAACTGAAAGCCGCTCATTCGATGGAAATTCATTTCGCTTCGCTATTTGGCCCGCTAGCTTCGTCATACAGCCAGCACACGCAATCCATGAAACTCCCGACTCTCTCCCGCCGCCAGTTCGCCGGTCAATCAGCCTTCCTCCTCGCCGCGCTCGGCCTTGCGCCCGCGCGCCTGCTGGCACAGCAGAAAACCGCCGTGCCCGCCGGTCCCTGGTCCGCGGTGAAGGTCGGCTTCGCCGAGCGCGACATCACGCCCAAGCTCGGGATGGAGCAGCCCGGCGGCTACGGCAAATCCTTCCACAAGACCTTCCACGACCCGTGCAAGGTGCGCGCCGTGGTGTTCGATGACGGCAGGATGAAGGTCGCCCTCGTCGGCACGGACACGCTCCTCAACCCGCGACATCTCATCCTCGCCGCCCGCGAGGACATTCAGCGACGCTGCGGCATTCCCGGCGCGAATGTCATGATCGGCGCGAGCCACTCGCACTCGTCCGGCCCGACGGGCATGGTCCAGCCGGGCGAGTTCCACCACGCCAGCGACCTTGTGAAGAAACTGGCTTACGAGCAGTCGTCGTGCGCCGACCCGGAGTTTCTGGAACTCGTGCAGCAGCAAATCGCCGACGCCGTCTGTGCCGCGCACGATTCGCGCGTCGAAGCGCGCATCGCCTTCGGCTCCGGCCATGAGGACAAGGTGGCCTTCAACCGCCGCCAGCGCATGAAGAACGGCCTCACCTTCAGCCACGCCGGCAAGGTCAACCCCGACATCGTGGATTACGCCGGGCCGATCGATCCGCAGGTCGGCGTGCTTGGCGCGTATGACCAGACGGGCAGGCTCCTGGGCGTCCTCGTCAACTACGCCTGCCACGGCACGACCAACCCCGGCGGCATCTCGGCCAACTGGATTTACTACCTGGAGAAAACCATGCGCGGCGCGCTCGGCGGCGACTTCCCGGTCGTCTTCCTTCAGGGCGCATGCGGCGACGTGACGCAGGTGGACAACCTCAATGCCTACGTCGCCCCCGCGCCCGAGCGCGCGGCCATGCGGGTGGGCGGACGCATCGGCGCCGAGGCCGTGCGCGCGCTGCTGCTCGCCGAACCGGGCGGTGACCTCGCGCTCAACGCCGCGCAGAAGGTGCTGAAAATCCCGCGCCGCAAACCCGCGCCGGAGCGCCTGAAAGAGGCGCTCGAACTCGTGCAGAAGGATCCGAAAACCGTCGGCGCGACCGACTGGACCTTCGCCAAGGAGACCGTGATGCTCGACGCCATCCTCGCCAGGGAACCGGTGGCGGACGTCGAGGTGCAGGCCATCCAGGTCGGTCCCGCCGTCTTTGCCGCCAATCCCGCGGAGTATTTCGTGCAGCTCGGTCTCGACATCAAGAAGGGCAGCAAGTTCCCGCTCACGTTCCCGGTCGAACTGGCCAACGGCATCGTCGGCTACGTGCCGACCGAGGAGGCTTTCGGCCCGCACGGCGGCGGCTACGAAACGCGCCTGACCGCCTACAGCAACCTGGAAATCACCGCCGGCACGCAGATCGTCAAAGGCTGCCTCGAACTCATCGGCAAGTTCACGCCCGGGCAGATTCCGATGCCGGCGAAGGCCCCGACGGGTCTGCCGTGGCAATACGGGAACCTGGCACCGCAGGTAAAGTGAACTTTGTGATGACGGCTTCCGTGGCCGGCGCTGCGCTTGGTGCCACCCTTCAGGGGTCAGCGCCGCAGGGACACGCTGAAGCGTGGACAACAAACATGAAGCTCCGAATCGCTGCCGTGCAGATGAAGTTCGCGCCCTCGCTGGACGCGAACCTCGCGAAAATCGAAGCCGCGCTGGCGACAGCCGTGCATGATCGCGCCGATGTTGTCCTCTTTCCCGAGTGCGCCACCACGGGCTACAACCGCGACTACACGGGCCTGTCGCACGATGATGCCCGTGCGTCTCTGGAGAGCATCGGCAAGCTGGCCGCCAGGCATCGGGTCAACATTCTCATCGGCTCGCCCGTTTTCCGCCGCGGGCGCTGGCAGAACTGCCTCGTGGTGTTCGACCGGCGCGGGCGTGTCGTCCACTGCTACGCGAAGTGCCAGCTTACGGAGCGAGACCGGCGGTTCTTCACTCCGGGAAACTCCGTCGCGCTGTTCAAGCTCGATGGAATCCCCTGCACCGCCATCATCTGCCACGAACGGCGTTACCCGGAGCTGGTGCGGCTCGCGGTGATGGCTGGCGCGCGCATCGTCTTCCATCCGAATGCGGGGTTGGACTCGCTGGCCGCCTCGCGCCGCAAACGGGGCGGACGCGATGGCGTTGCAGTGCGGGCGTTCGAGAACGCCGTGTTCTATGTCTTCGCAAACTCCGTCGGCCCGCAGGGGAACGAGCTGTGGTCCGCAGGCGACTCGAAGATTGTCGCACCGGACAACCGCGTGCTGGCCATCGCGAACAATCGGGACGAAGCCATCATCACCGCCGACCTCGACTTAGCGCAGGCCACCGGCAAATATGCCGACGACAGCCTCGCTCACCCGCGATTCCTGAAGGCCGACTGGCAGCGGATGCTCCGCAAGGTGCGGGCGCAGGCGAAGGGCAACTGTTCACTCGAATGAAACCTTCCGGTTCCGTAGGAGACGACGTGAGGAGTCTCGCTTGTTTCGGAAGAGAAGTCAGAGACTCCTCACGTCGTCTCCTACGAAGCGGGGCAGCCGCAGTCGTCTTGCTCCTCGCCGCGCTCACGGTTCAAGCCGCCGAACTCCCGCCCTTCACCGCCGGCAAGAGCATTGTCTCGTTCACCGCGCTGCCACAGCAGGCCGAGCCTGACGAGGTGAAGTGGCGGTTGCACTCGGCGGAGAATCCCGGTGCGCTCGACCTCGCGAAGGAAAAGTTCCAGCTCATCGTCCCGGCGACCTACCAGCACGCGGACAAGTGGGGAGTGTTCATCTGGATTTCGCCCGGCGACACGCCGGCCATCCCGGCGGAATGGGAGCCGGTGCTCGCAGCGCGCAGGCTGCTCTTCGTCGGCGCATTCAAGTCCGGCAACCCGCGCAGCATCTTCGACCGCGTGCGCCTCGCCGTGGCGGCGAACACCGCGATGCGCGAACGGTTCAACGTGGACGGCCGCCGCGTGTATGTCAGCGGCCACTCGGGCGGCGGACGCGTGGCCAGCATGGTGGGCGTGGCCTTCGCAGACATGTTCAGCGGAACGATGCCGTTCATGGGCGTGAACTTCTACGAAGACATCCCGGCGGGCGACGGCAGGACGGTTTACGGCGCGAACTTCATCCCGGACGACGAGGTGCTGGCCATCGCCAAGAAGTTCTGCCGCTACGCGCTGATGACAGGCGAGAAGGATTTCAACCGCGCCGGGACGAAGACCGTTTTCGAGCAGGGCTTCAAGAAGGAAGGCTTCGCCAGCGTGACCTATCTCGAAGCGCCCGGCGTCGCGCACAACCTTCCGCCCGCGAAATGGCTGGAGCAAGGGCTGGAGTTCCTCGATGCCGGCAAGGGGACGAAACCGCCCGGGGCGAAGTAGCGTCGCCCTTCCAGCCCCGCTCGACCGCGCTCAAACCGTCTCGTAGCTCCACGGCTTGCGCTGCTCGCGGGCGAGCCAGCCGTTGGCTTCCTGATCGCCGACGAACTGCTCCTGCGCCGGATTCCACCTGAGCGGACGGCCCAGACGCATCGCGATGATCCCGAGGTGGCAGACGCTCACGGAGCGATGGCCGATTTCCACGTCGCAGATGGGCTGCTGCCGGGAGCGCACGCAGTCGAAAAAGTTCCGCATGTGATTGTCGCTCGCGTAGAGCCGCTTCGCGCTGGAAGGCAACGGCGTGGTGAGAAGGTCGGGATGGCTCGCCTCAATCTTGCCACGTGACACGAAGATCCAGCCATCCGCACCCTCGAAGCGCACGCCGTGCTGCTGCGCGGTCTTGTCGGTGACGGAGCCGTTCCAACCGTTGCCGTGCGTGCTGCGCGTGAGCTGTGTCACGCCGTTGGCGTAGGTGTAGGCCACGGCGTATTCGCTCGCCGCTGTGAAACCGCCGGGAATCATCGGCACCAGCGGCTGACCTTCGATGCGCACCGGCCCGCTGCGCTCAAACCCAGCGCCCCAGAGCGCGATGTCGTTGTGATGCGCGCCCCAGTCCGTCATCGTGCCGCTGGAGTAGTCCCAGAAGTAACGGAACGTCACATGGCACTTCTCCTTCACGTAGTCCGTCTTCGGGACCTGGCCCTGCCACATGTCCCAGTCAAGGCCGGCGGGCACGGGCGCCTTCTCGAACGGGCCCTCGCGCCGGCCATGCGGCAGCCAGACGTTGACGTGCTTTAGCCTGCCGAGGCGTCCGTTGCGCACCAGCTCGCACGCGAGCCGGAAATTCTTGTCACTGCGCTGCTGGCTGCCCGTCTGGAGAATGCGCTTCGACTCGCGCACGGCCTTCACGAGCCGGCAGCCTTCATCAATCGTCAGCGTCAGCGGTTTCTCGCTGTAAACGTCCTTGCCCGCACGGAGCGCCGCGAGATTGATCAGCGTGTGCCAGTGGTCCGGCGTGCCGTTGACGATGAGGTTAATGTCGTCGCGCTCCAGCAGCTTGCGGAAATCCTTGAAGAGCTTCGCCTCCGGCCAGGCCTTCTGGGCCTGCGCGAGGTTGGCATCATCCACGTCGCACACGGCCAGCATCTGGCCGAGCGCCGCCGCCTCACGCGCCACGCCGCGACCGCGACCGCCGCAACCGATGAGCGCGACGCCGGGCTTGTCGTTGGGGCCGGGCGGTCTGGTGGCGGCCCGGGCCGACTCTTCGAGAAACCACTGCGGCAGCGTGGTCGCAGCGGTGACTGCGGCGGTGGTTTGGAGAAAGTGACGGCGTGAGTTCAGGATTTGCATGGTGCGAACGAGTTGTGGGCCCGCACGCATTAACCAGCAAGCACGGCGGGGAACCAAGCGGAAATTGCACCAGTAGTCGCAGCCTTCAGGCTGCGCGTGCGGATTCGCAACCTGAAGGTTGCGACTACGGCTACTTCTTCACACCCTGCATGATGATGGATTCGAAGACGTTCACCTCGTCACCCACGATCTTCTGGTGCGACTCGATGCCGGTGAGGTTCGGGTCGTCGCTCTGCATCGGCTGCCAGCGCTGGATGTCCGTGAAGCCGGCGGTGCGCAGGGCGAGTTCCAGCGTCTCGGCGTCGTAGATGAAGAAGTGGCCGAAATCCCAGTAGAAGTTGTTGATCACGAAGCCGGGGCGGTAGCCGACTGCGTGCGGGATGTGCTTGTCGGTGGAGAGCTTGAGGTATTGCTCCTTGATCGGCGTGCGTGGAGGGTCAAGCAGGCTGGTGATGCTGGCGAGGTTCGGCGTGGAGATGCGGATCTTCGCGCCGGGCTTGAGGATGCGGTGTGCCTCCTTGAGCATGGTCTGGCCGTCGGGCCACCAGATGTGCTCGATCATGTGCTCGCTGAACACGTAGTCGAACGAAGCATCAGCCATGGGGAACCGCCTGGTGGCGTCGAGATAAAGCTGGCCGGGCTGGCGGGTGTAGGGGTTGAAATCCACGTTCAACCAGCCGTCGAGCATGTTGTAGCCCGCGCCGATCTGGAGCTTCCGCACCGGGTGCGTTTCCAGATACTCGCGAATGTCGCCGCTCCGCCCGATGCACCAGAGCGCGCGCTTCACATCGAAGGGAACTTGCCGGAAGGCCTTCACGAGTCCGACGAGGACGAAGGATTGTTTGAGGAGGTCGCGCATTGGGGTGAATCCTTGGGATTGGGCCGGGGCGCGTAAAGCAAATTTCAGCCCGGCGGGACGGGTTCAGGCGGACCCATGACGTTTCGCCTCCCGGCAGATCAGCAGGCTTGTGAGGAACGCCCAGCCCAGTGCGAGGCCGAACAACCCCAGCCCGGCCAGCCCGATGAGCAGGAACTTCAGATAGCCCGGCGGCAGCGCGCCGTCGTTGTCGTAGATGACGAGGATGGGCAGCTTCCCGACGCGCGACCACTCCGCGAGAAACCACCCGCCCCACGCCAGCGAAAGCAGCAGGCCACCCGCCGTCAGCGCCAGTTGCAGCGCGCCCGACACCCGCCAGCCAGCGAGCCACGAGCCGCTGCCGGGGACGGCCAGGTTGCTCCAGAGGCACGCCCTCGCCCGGGCGCGGTCGATGGGCAGCTTGGGCGGGACGTTCATGGCGAACTTCAGGAACGCTGGCTCAACTCAGCGAGTTTCGCGATGCCGACACCGCTGCCCAGCAGCTCGGCGGCGAGCAGCCAGCCTTCGCTCATGGACTTGGTCCGGCCCGCGAGGAAAAGGGCCGCGCCTGCGTTGAGCAGCACGGCATCGCGCCGGGGACCTTGCTCACGACCCGCGAGCAGCCGCCGGACAATCTCCGCGTTTGCCATGCGGTCGCCTCCTTCCAAGTCCGCGAGCATGGCGGGCTGCACCGGAAAATCCTGCGGCGAAAGCTTCGACACGGAGAAGCCCCGGTCGTGGTAGAACTCCGCGACGGTCGTCTCGCCCAGCGTGGACAGTTCGTCGAGAAACGCCGTGGTCTCCGAACCTTGAACTTGAAACTTGGAACCCGGAACCTCGCCACACACCACCATCCCGCGCCGGACGCCGAGGCTTTGCAGCACCTTCGCCATCGGCTCGCAGAGTTCAGGACGCGGCACGCCAACGAGCTGGGCGGTGGGCCGCGCCGGGTTCAACAGCGGGCCGAGGAAATTGAAGATGGTTCGCTGTCCGCGCTCGGCGCAGAGCCTGCGGGCGGGGCCGATGTGCTTGAAAGCCGGGTGAAACTTGGGGGCGAAAAGGAAGGCGAACTGTTTATCCCGAAGCGAAGCTGCCGCCTGTTCAGGCGTCAGCTCGACGGGAATGCCCAGCGCATCGAGCACGTCGGCGCTGCCCGACTGCGAGGTGATGGCGCGGTTGCCGTGCTTGGCAACGGTGACACCTGCCGCCGCGCAGAGGAGCGCGACGGTGGTGGAGATGTTGAACGTGTTGAGGCGGTCGCCCCCGGTGCCGCAGACGTCGAGGATCTCACGGGCGCGCGTCGCCGCATCAAGCGGCACCGGAATGGACCGCTCGCGCAGCTCGCGCGCGAAGGCGGCGATTTCGTCCGTGGTCTCGCCCTTCTTCGCCAGCGCGGTGAGGAAGGCGGCCTTGGTCTCGGCGGGGACCGCCTCGTCCACAAGCGCGGCAACGGCGGACGTCACCTGCTCCGGGCCGAGCGGGCTCCCGACGGTGAGCTGCTGGGTAAAGTTGTCGAGCACGACGCAAGTGTAGGTGGAACAGCGGTGGTTCAAAGTCGAAAGTCCCACGGTGAGATCGGGGTTGAGCGGAGAAGTGCAATCCGACCTCATCTGTGTGGGCCGCCAAGTTGTGTGCAATCCGTGGTCGGCGAACGGCATCTTCTCGGCGGACTTCCGGTCGGCGCGAATGGAGCAGCTTGTGGAGATTCGCGCGCCAGATTTGGAGCGGATGCGTCAGGCAAGGATGTAACGGCCTGACTTCTTGGTGCCGATGCGCTTGACGAGACCCGCCTTCATGAGCGGACGCAGCAAGTCCAGCGCGCCCTGCTTGGACACGCCCAGGCCATCCCAGATTTCGCTCGGGGCCAGGCTCCGATGGTCACGGAGCAACTGCAAGAGTTGCTCCTGCTTCGGGCGCAGCACTAGCTTCTCCTGGCCGGGCTGCGCCGAGAACTTTTGCACCCGCGTCCAGACCCGCTCCAGCGTCATGAGCAAGCCCTCCGCCGCGTATTCCAGCCACCCGGACAAGTCCTCACCTTCCCGCCGCACGGCGTCGAGCGCGGCGTAATAGCGCGGGCGGTCCTCCCAGTAGAACTCATCCACGGAGAAGATGTGATGCGAGTCGAAGCCGCGCCGATACAGCTCCCAGAGCGCCAGCACCCGGCCCGTGCGGCCATTGCCGTCCGCAAATGGGTGAATCGCCTCGAACCGGTAATGCAGAATTGCGGAACTCAGCACCGGCGACAGCTTGGCCGCCTCCTTGTTCCACCACGTCAGCAGCTCGAACATCAGGCCGGACACGTCCTCCTGATTCGGCGGCACGTAACGCCCCACGCGCACGGCGATGGTGCGGTAACGCCCGGCGCTCCCCTGGTCCATGACCTCGCCGGCGATGATCTTGTGAAGCCGGAGGATTTCCTCATGCGTGACGGGACTCTTGGCCGCGTTCTTCTCCACGAAGCGCAACGCGGCGAAGTAGTTCACCACCTCGCGCCTGGCGCGGTCGGCGACGGCGGGCACCTCCCGGCCTTCCTCGACGGCGCGGACCTGTTCCAGTGTCAGCGGGTTGCCCTCGATGGCGGTGGAGGAGTGCGTGTTGCGGGAGCGCGAATCCTTCTGCAAGGCCGGAATCCACCGCACCTGCACGGTCGCGGCCAGGATGCGTTCGCGGAGGGCGGCAATCTGCTCCACCCGCGACAGCAGGGCCGGCGTGATGGTGAACTGCGGCTGGTAGCTCACGCGGGGAACGTGAGAGTAAGTCCAGTGTAAGTCAAGTTATTGGTCAAGCCACGAAGGCGCACGGGCCTCAAGCTCGCCACGCTCGACGCGAAGCCCTGTATTCTACTCCTGGAAACCGCTGCTCCATTCAGGTTTTCTTCCAGCCAACATATCCGCTCCACACTGCGCCCTGCACTTCATTTACAAGGATAGGGCCGTGGTCTCGGAGGTGCGCCTCACCGACTTCCCAAAACCAACAGCGCAGCCCGTTCGTCATGAAGCCGAACGGCGCGAAGGACTGCCGGGCGGCGATGATCTCGATATATTGCCGAAGTTGTTCTTCGCCCTCGCGCGGATTCCGGCTGCACCGCTTGGCTTCAACGACGGTGAGGACATCCTGCTCAGGACGAAAGAGGCAAAAGTCAGTGAAGCCCTGCCACGGGGTCGGGTCGTAGCCTTCCACGGGGATTTCGAAGCCAACCTGCGTGCGGTCGGAGAGCTTCCAACCGGCAGCGAGCAACTGCTGGTTGATCAGCACTGCGCGAGTTTGTGCTTCGTTCAGTTCCATTTCCGGATCAGACCGCCCATCCAAGCGGCCCGCACATAGACCAACTGCGCTGCTTTGCGGGACGCCAAGCATCTGTGCTTGGTATCGTAACGGAGAAGGACGGGCAAGCACTCACGGCGCGATGAAGGCAAAAGGCGCTTGTGGTCTGCCAAGCATCTCGCGACGAACGCGCTGTCAGCCGCCGGAGCGATGCCAGCAGTGCTCGCGGAGAAGGCTGGCGGTGCAATGGTCGTGCTCGAAAGATTCAGGAGGCTGAGTCGTTGCGTCCGGCAGTGCGCAGCGCAGCGGAGTGGTGAAGGCGGAACGTCTCCGCCCGGCGACGGTCACGAGGCCCTGGGAGTGACGGTCGCAATTTCCCGCCGTGACGAGTCGAGCTGATGAGCCGGAGAGTGTCCGCAGGAGCCTCGGAGGAGAATCTGCGCGGACTGGTCGCGGCATTCCCTTCAATTTCTATTAGTTGACACATTGCAATCCTTAGTTTATTCCCACCCTGTGGTTTACAATACAGATACTGTGTTTCTTTTCCTTAACATCACTGGCGAACTGGCCAAACTGGTCGGCAAGTGTGACGAGGGCACGAGGGTTTACCGCGCAGAAGGCAGTTACGGTGAGTGCGGTGAGTGGTATGAGCAGCTCCTCGAACTCACCGACGATTCCTTCGTCTCCCCGGGTGGCGTCTCCATGTTCGTGCCCGTCTCCAGGGCGGCGGTCCACAAGCGCCTGAAAGAGGGCCGGCTTACCGCTTTGTGCTTCCATGTGGTTCACCGGGAAAAGACATTCTTCGGCACGACCCGCAAGGCCAAGGCACGGCCATACGTTTTCATCCCCGTCAGCGAATGCAAAGCGTGGGCGAACGAGTTGCAAGAGCGCTTCGGCGACCGGG
>JBAYGL010000097.1:0-13304 GCA_041666725.1 Limisphaerales bacterium | reverse complement strand
CCGCCGTTGTCGCTGCAAAAGACGACGAGCGTGTTGCCGCGCCGGCCCGTTTCATCCAGCGCCGCGAGAATCCTGCCGCAGCCATCATCCACGGCGGTCATCGCGGCGGCGAGCGTGGCGCGCTGCTCGTTCATGGCGGGTCGATAGGCGGCGACGGACTCTTTGCTCGATGCGAGCAGCGGCCCATGCACGCCGGTAAAGGGCACGTAGAGGAACAGCGGTTTGCCCGCCGGCTGCCGCTTGATGAGGCTGACGGCCTCGCTGGCTTCGAGCGTGGTCGCATAGCCTTCCTCGACGACGGGTTCACCGTTGCGACGCCAGTCGAGTCCGCCGTTCTTCACATAGTTGTGGTGCGTGAAGTAGTCGATGCCCTCCAGGTGGCCGAGCCAGTGATCAAAGCCTCGCGCATTCGGCCAGTAGGCCCTGTCAAAATGACCGACGTGCCACTTGCCGCAGATCGCCGTGGTGTAGCCGGCGTCGTGCAGGGCGTTCGCAATCGTGCGCTCCTCCAGCGGCAGTCCGTATTTGGAATCCGGCCGCAGCACGTTCAACTGCATCCCCGAGCGGATCGGATAGCGCCCGGTGAGGAAGGCCACGCGCGTCGGCGTGCAAACCGGCAGCACATAGAAATGCTCCAGCTTCGCCCCGCTCGCCGCAAGCTTGTCGAGGTTTGGTGTTTTGATGTCGCTGCCGTGCCAGCCGACGTCTGCATTGCCGAGATCATCGGCGAGGAGGAAGACGATGTCCGGCTGCGCTGAAAATGACGAATGACGAATGCAGAGTGACGAAAGGAGGAGCGTGAGCAGAAGGGTGCGTTTCACGATTCAGGCAGGTTGTGGATTTGAAGTTCGCTCACTCCGCAGCGCCAAAAATCCACTTGCGCACGGGTTTGGAGGAGTTCGCCGGAAGGTATCGAGCGGAGGATATTTCGACGGGCGCTTTGGCGGCAGGGAGGAAGACGCGCAGGTGCATGAGTTCACCTTCGACGGGCAGTTCCACGCTGATGTCCTGCCATGCCTCGCCGGGCTTCAGTTCAAAGGCGATGTTCTGGCCGTCTTTGGGGAAAGTTTTCTGGCCGATGGTGCGCCATTGCACCGCACCTTTGCCGCCAGTGCTGCTGCGGGCGCGCAGGTTGAAGACGGCGGGCCCGGCGTGTTTCACCTGCACCATGCCGAGGAAAGGCGTGCCGCCGTCGGATTCGATGCGCAGCGCACCGCCGGCGATCCTTGCCCTGCAGTTCTGGGCGACCCAGCCTTGCAGCGGGTCGCTGGGAATGCCTTGCGCGGACGCGGCCCTGAAGGCGGGATTTGGTTTTGGAACAACATCGCCGGTGGCGAGGAAGCCGGTGATGAGCGCATCAAGTTGCTTCACCTTCTCGGGCATTTGCGCGGCGAGGCTCCTTGTTTCGCCGATGTCGTCCTTCAAGTTGTAAAGCTCGTGGGCGTTTGTGTATTGGTCGTTGGTTTCAAACCAGCGGATCAGTTTCCAGTCTCCGGAACGCACCGTCACTCCTTCGGGAATGCCGAACAGCGAGTGCGGAAAATAGTTGAACACCCCCTCGCGGGCGGGCGGGCCGGTCTGCTTGAGCGCTGACACGAAGCTGATGCCGTCCATCTTCTGTTTGGGATTCGGCGTGAGACCGAGAGCGTCGAGAAGAGTCGGATAAAGATCGTAGGCATGGACGATGGCCGGACTGGTCGATCCAGGTTGCACCACGCCGGGCCAGGCGACCATCAACGGCACGCGCGTCCCGCCTTCGTAGAGCGTGCCCTTGCCGCCTCGCAGCGGGTCGTTGCTGGTCGGCGGGAGATTGTTGGCGTATCTGATCCAATTCTTGCGCAGCTCGTTTGTGGGCGGTTTCCGCTTCTCCTTTTCCTGCTGTTCCGGGTCGGCCACGTTGCTGAAATTGTTGCCGCCGTTGTCCGAGAAAAAAATGAATATGGTGTTCTCCGCGAGCTTGAGTTCGTCCAGCCTGTCGAGCAGGCGGCCGAGGCTTTCGTCCATGCTTTGAAGCATCGCGGCCATGATGGGGTTGCCCTGTTTGCCGCGCGGGTCCTTCCGGCCCGCGAACGCGTCGGCGTAGTTCGTCTTGAATCCCCACGGCCCGTGGACGTTGTAATGCCAGAGGTTCAGGAAGAACGGGCGGTCGCGGTTCGCGGTGATGAATTTGACCGCCTCATCCGTGAGCCGGTCGGCGATATACTCGCCCGGCGGGCCGTCGGTGATGGTGCCGACATGGTTCCTGCCTCCCGGCTCGCCATCCGGCTTCACCCCGTAGGGCGAGAAGTAACTGGCCGGACCCGCGCTGGGTTCGGCATGGAAAGCGACATCGAAACCCTGCTGTTCCGGCCAGTGCGGGCGCGTGAGGCCGAGGTGCCACTTGCCCATGTGCGCCGTGCGATAGCCCGCATCATGCAACGCCTCCGCGAGCGTGTATTCCGCAGGATCAAGGTAGGTCTGCGAGGTCGGGTAGATGAATGGTTTGCCTGGTGGAGCTTGGTTTCGCATTTCCCGCGCGCGAGGAGGGCTGTGACCCGCAGGCGTGCTGATGCCGTGGTGCAGCGGCGACTTGCCCGTGAGAATGCTCGCGCGCGTGGGCGAGCACAGCGGCTGGGCGTAGGCATCGGTGAATCGCATCGCGCGCTGGGCGAGGCGCTCCATGTTCGGCGTCGAATAATACTTCGAGCCGTTCACCGCTGTGTCCATCCAGCCCATGTCGTCCACGAGGAAGAGGATCACGTTCGGTTGCGCTGAGAACGCCGGATACCGGAGGGCGAATGCCGAAAGCAGCAGGGCGAGGAGGAGTCGTTTCATGGCGGTGCGTCGATGGGGCTACGGTTTGTCTTTGCTGCCTCCGGTCTGGTGCAGGCTTTCACATTTCGCGATGGCCTCGCGCAGGGGCTTGAGGATCGGTTCGATGGGCTGCTCGAACTCCGTGATGAAGCCTTCGCGGTAGAGGATGCCGCGCCGCTCGTAGAAGGTGATTTCCTTCGTGTCGCCCTTCTTCAAGGCGGCGATGTAGGGCTGCCGCAAGCCGCGCATGTAGCCGCAGTGATGCCAGCCGATGAACCAGGGCTGTGCGAAGAGTTTCGTGAGCGTCTCGTCGTAGGTCTTGCCGAGCGATTGATAAAACTCGGGATTCTCGCTGTTCATGGAGCTGTCGGGCCAGATGGGCTTGCAGGTGGTGTCGCCGTTCATCACGGGCAGGCCGCTCTCGCGGTGGACGGCGGCGAGCGTCTCCACCTGCTCGTCGGCGGGGGCATAGTATTGCACGCTGATGACATCCACCTGGCCGCGCATCAGGCGGAGACTGGCCGCGAGTTGGTCGGGGAACTTGCGGTCGCGGTTCATGTTGAGCTTGTCGCCGAGGATGAGGTGGTGGGGGTCGTGCCGCCGGATGCTGCGGGCGCGCTCCTCATACCAGCGGCGGATGAGGAATGAGAGGAAGGCGTGGCTGTCGGCCACGGCGGTCTCACGGTCGCCGATGTCGCTCCACTGGGTGGTTGCAGCGAGATCATCCCAGTTTTTGGCCTTGATGGCATAGACGGCGGCCGCCCTGGCCGGGTCGGGATAACGCTTCTTCAAAAGGGCAATCCAGGCCTGCTTGCCGGGCGCGGTGGCAGGCAGGGACATGAGCGCGTGGACCCATGGGTGGAGGTGCTTCTGCGCCGGTGTCAGCTTCGCAAAAGCCGGGCTGGCGGCATCATCCTCCACGGTCCAAGGCGGGCCGTCGGTGTAGGCGTAGCCGAGCAGCATGGGATCGTTGGCGCGCGGTTTGACGAGGAGGTCTGACACCTCATCGAGCTGGGCGCGGAAGCGGTCGTCGCAAATGTCCATGGGCCGCTTGGAGAGATGGGTCACGAGTTCGGCGCGCTTCATGTTCCAGCCCCAGGAGACGGGGACGGGCAGGTGGCAGACATAGTAACCGCCGACGGCCTGCTGGAGGCTGCGGGAGAGCGGATTGTGAAAACCGAGCGTGTTGAAGCCCCAGTCCTTGAAGTTGGCCGCGACGCGCGCGGACCACTTCTTCACCGGCTCGGATTCTTCGTCGAACGTGCCGTCCTTGCGGAAAAGATCGGAGCCGTAGGTCTGACGGACGAACTCGGCGTTGCGGGGGCTTTGCCAGTAGAGCGGCTCGACATGGTTGGCCCCGATGGAGAGGAAGCGCTTTCCAGCGGGTGATCGAAACCACCAGACACCGCCCTCTTGCTCGATGCCGACAGCCGCCGCACGGTCGCGCTCTGCGGCGGCCAGCGGAAGGGCGGACAGCGCAAGAGCGGTGAGGAAAACAACGAGGATACGTTTCATGGGTTGAAGGGGCGCACGCTAATCATTTATCGGCTGCCCGGAGATTGACACGTCATCCACATACAGGGTCGAGGGTTTGTCCTGCCCGTTGTAGGCGCTGATGCCGATCTCGAAACTGTTGTAGATCGCGTGTGCGAGCACCAGCGTCTGCCCCCGTGTGTCGATGATCTTCTGCCCGTCCTGCCACAGCTCGATCACGCCGTCGTCCTTCTCAGAAAGTTTGAGATGCATCCTGAGATGCACCCACTGACCGGAGGGGAATCGCACCTCCCTGCCTTTCGGCTGGCGGTAATACGGGTGATTGGCCGACTTGAGCTGGACCGCCGCATACTTTTCGTCCGTGATGAAGATGCGGATCCCGGGGTGCTCGTTCATCCAGGTCGTTTCCAAGTCCTGCACGGTGGCCGGCATTCCGCTGTCCTTGGGCACGTGGCACCAGATCGAGGTCCATACATCGTCGCCCTTCACGAAGTGCAACAACTCCGTGGAGAGGGAGGATTTCGCCGTGACCATGCCGCGGCCCGGCGGCACCGAGACGCACTTCAATGCCGTCCTGCCGCCGTGCACCACCTCGCCGCCGGGCTCGATGCGGTTGTCGAGAAAGTCCGACTCCCCCTTGAGAATGCGGTTTCGCAATTTCACGTAGTCTTTCACCGTCGGAGCCCTTGGTGATTGCAGTTCACAGCTCGTCCATCCGCGTTTGAGGTTCATGAGGTCTGCGAGACGTGTTGTGCCCTCGAAGTCCTCTGCGAAGCTCTTCTTCACCGGCACCAGCTCGCCATTGTCGGCTTTGCGGAAGATGGCGCCGTCGCGCTCGACATAGTTCTTTGCGTAGAAGTCCGGGTCGTAGAACTGCTTCACGAACTCCCACTTTCCCGTCCACCGGCTCACGCGATAGAGGTTGCCTTTGACGAGCTTGTAGGTAGTGCCGTGATCCGTCGCGGTCATCTCCACCTCGGACTCGGGCAGCGGTTCGATGCTCCTGGCCAGACTCTTGATGATGACTCCGGCGGACAGTCCGAGGAGGAATGTCAGCACGATGGCGCGCGTGATGGACCGTTTTGGTTTCAGAAGCGTGGGCGGTTCCATTATTTGGCCGCGCGCCAGCCCGCCTCCAGCTTCACGGTGAGTTCCTTCACCAGCGCGGAGTTTTCGGGGCGGGCCGCGATGTTCTCTGTTTCGGACGGGTCTTTGAGATGATCGTAGAGTTCCACCGCCACGGTCCTGGCCGGGGTCTTTGTCTCGTGCCAGCGGGTGAAACGATGGCGATCGGTGCGCATGGACCGGCCTGTGGCCGACCCATGCACGACTTGGGTGAAGGCGGCGGACTTCCACGGCTTGCCCGGCGCGTCCAGCAGGGGCGCAAAGCTGGTGCCTTCGAGATGCGCCGGAAGCGGCAGACCGGCCAGTTCGCAAAGTGACGGATAGACATCCACGAACTCGACGAGCGCCGCGCTCTTTGCGCCGACGGCCGTCCTGCCCGGCGCGCTGACGATCAACGGCACCCGCGCGGCCAGCTCGAAGTCGGTAAGCTTGGCCCACAACCCCTGCTCGCCGAGATGCCAGCCGTGATCGCCCCACAGCACGATGATGGTGTTCTCACGCAGGCCGAGCCGGTCCAGCTCGCCGAGCAGGCGTCCGATCTGGGCATCCAGAAAACTCACGCAGGCATAGTAGCCGTGACGCAGCTCGCGCGTCTGCGCCTCGCTGAGAGGGGCGTTGCGCATGTCCGTATATTGGCTGCGCAGCTCGCCGCCGTTTTGCAGCGCCACGGACGGAACGTCCTTGGGAGCCGTGGCGGGGTGGGGCAGCTTGAGGCTCGCACGGTCGTAAAGATCCCAATACTTCTTCGGCGCGACAAACGGCAGGTGCGGCTTCAGGTAACCGACCGCGAGGAAGAACGGCTTGCCCTTCATTTCACCGAGGGTCGTGATCGCTCGATCCGTCATCGCTCCGTCGTAGAGCGTGTTGTCGGGCACGTCGGGCGCCTCGGTGGCGAGGCCTTGCACGAACTCGTTCTTCCAGCCGTCCAGCTCCGCGCCGGATTTCTTGAACTTCCTGGCATACACCTGGCGCGCGATCTCGATGCCATGCGGGGTGAAGTAATATTGAGGCGATCCCAGCCACGGCGGGGCGCTCCACGACTGCGGGTCGTGAAAAGCGGTGCCGGCATACGCATTCTCAAACGCGCCGTGAAAAATCTTGCCGAAGGAGCGCGAAACATAGCCCTGCAGCTTGAACTGCTGGGGCAGGGTGACCACATCCGGCGCCTTCTTGCGGAAGTGCATGCCGTTGCCAAGCACACCCGTCGAGTCCGGACGCAGTCCGGTGAGGATGCTTGCCCGCGAGGCGTTGCAGACCGGGAACTGGCAATACGCGCGTTCAAAGACCACCCCGCGGGCGGCAAGCCGGTCGATGTTCGGGCTGTGGATGTGCGCCTGTCCGTAGCAGCCGAGTTCTGGCCGCAGATCATCCACTGCGATGAAGAGGACGTTGGGTTTGCGTGCATCGGCGGCACCCGCGTTGTGACCAAAACAAACCGCGAACCAGAGCGTGAGGAGGGACACAAAACGGATTGGCATAACGTGATCAAGTGAACGGTGCCCGGCCAGTCTCCACGAAGTTTCCGATCTCCGGCAACCATCGTTTTCCATCCACAGCCACCCGGATCAACTCTGACTCAACCACATGATGGCGCGGATGCCGGGGTGCCCTGCCGTTGGTCATGAAAATTTGCGCTGAAAATATCCGCCGTCAGCCTCAAGAATGCCTCATGAAGCTCGTTTTATCCGCCTGCTGTGCGCTCGCAGTCCTCTGTGCCTCCGGCCGCGCCGCCGCGCCCAGACCCAACGTCATCGTCTTCCTCGTGGACGACATGGGCTGGATGGATTGCGGCGTGTATGGCTCGAAGTATTACGAGACGCCGAACATGGATCGCTTCGCCACGCGAGCGATGCGGTTCACCGACGCCTACGCCCAGCCGCTGTGCTCGCCCACGCGCGCGAGCCTGCTCTCCGGCCAATACACCGCGCGCCACGGCATCACCAGCGCCACGGGCCATCTGCCGCCGCGCCCGGCGGGGTTCAAATATCTGCCGGACACCGGGCCGGCGAGTCAGCGGATGTTTCTGCCGGAAAGCAAAAATTTTCTCGAACCATCCCAATACACCCTCGCCGAGGCGTTGCGCGCCGCCGGCTACCGCACCGCGCACATCGGCAAATGGCATCTCGGCCTCACCGCGCCGCACTGGCCGGAGCAGCAGGGTTTTGATGTGGCGTTCCATTGCCATCCCGACCCCGGCCCGCCGGGAGAATACTTTTCGCCCTACGGCGTGAAGCCCACCGGCGAACCCAAGGGCAGCAAGGAGCGCGTCGGCACGATCACCGACGGCCCGCCCGGCGAATACATCGTGGACCGGCTCGGCGACGAGGCGGTGAAGTTTATCGTGGCGAACAAGGATCGTCCGTTTTTCCTCAACCTCTGGAATTACGGCGTCCACGGCCCGTGGGGGCACAAGCCGGAATACACGAAACAGTTCGCCGGCAAGAAAGACCCGCGCGGCGCGCAGGGCAATCCCATCATGGCCTCCATGCTCCAGAGCGTGGACGAATGTTTCGGCCGCGTCCTCGCCAAGCTCGATGAACTCAAGCTCACGGAAAACACCATCATCATTTTCAACTCCGACAACGGCGGCAACACCCACAGCAACACGGAAGAGGACGGCAAAACCATCAAACGCAAGGCCGACGACCCGCGCCTGCTCGAATGGCGCAAGTGGGCGGGCAACCGGCCGCCCACCGTCAACACGCCGCTGCGCGACGGCAAGGGCACGCTCTACGAGGGCGGCACGCGCGTCCCGCTCATGTGGTCGTGGCCGGGCCGCATCAAGCCCGGCACAACGAGCGGCGAGGTGGTCGGCCACATCGACCTGTATCCGACGCTGATCGACCTCATCGGCGTTCCGCAGCCGAAGCAGCAGAAGATTGACGGCATCAGCTACGCGAGCGTGCTCAAGTCCGGGGGCCGGCTTGATCGCGCGGCCTTCTTCAATTATTTCCCGCACGGTGCCAGCCCCGGAAAAGCCGGCGGGGTGTCGGCGCGTTCCGGTGATTGGAAACTGATCCGCTGGTTCGGTGGCGAGCTGACTGACGATGTGCGTTTCGAACTCTACAATCTCCGCGACGATCTGGGCGAAACGAAGAACCTCGCCGCCGCCCAGCCCGCCCGGGTGAAGAAACTCGACGCTCTCATCGACGGTTTCCTTGCCGACACCGGCGCGACGTATCCGCGGCCGAACCCCGCCTACAAGCCCGCTGCCAATTCAAAAGCCAGTTCCAAGAAGCCTGCCGACCCGCTGCAAGGCTTTGTGCCGAAATCCAGCAAGGCTGTCGTTGCCAACGGCGTGCTGCGCGTGGAGGCCGACGGCAGGGCGCCGTTCCTCGGCTGCGCACAGATCAAGGCCGCCGGGCCGTTCACGGTGAAACTGTGCATCCGCTCGGCCGCGGGCGGTCCAGGGAAAATCCAGTGGCGCGTGGCCGATCAGGAGACATTGCTGCCGGAGAACGCAGCGGGCTTCGATCTGATGGCCGAGGCCGGGTGGCAGGATGTGACCGTGGAACTGCCCGTGAAAGGGCAGATGAATCTGTTCCGCCTCTACCTTCCCGCCGACAAATCACCCGTGGAAATCTCGGGCGTGAGCTTCGTGTCGGCGGCCACGAAGAAGCTTGTCCGCGAGTGGGATTTCAAGGCGGCAAAGTAGCGTCGCCTTCACACATCACGGGCGCGGCTGCTTCGGCAGCAGCCCCAAATCACGGCTTCGGCCACAGCTCCTGAAACAGCTCCACGCTCTGATTCACGAGTTCCTGCCCGCCGTTCGGACCGACCCGGCTGCTTTGGATGATGGCGCTGTAACTGCCGGCGACGACGGCGCGCTCGGTGGGCAGGTATCCGCCGGAGCCGGTGAGCTGGATGACGAACGTCTGCACAGCCGGGCTGCGGGCCTTCATCTGCACGCCGAAATCGGTGTAAAGCTCGAACTCGTTCGACGCGATGGCCACATCGCCGAGGCGCAGGACGTGAAGCTCCATCTTCTGCGTGCCCGCCCCGCTGGCCTGCTGCAGTTCGTAGCGCGTCACAACCGACTGGTTCCAGTTGTAGTTCCAGCGTTGCGACGCGTCCTTGGAAAACTTCTCCGCCTCCTTGCGCGCCTTGGCGACTTCGGCCTCGGTGACTTTTCGCAACGGCAGATCGAGGTCCTTCACGCGATGCCCGAGCACCACGTCGGTGCGCCGGTCCTTCTGCGCGGCTTCGCGGGCTTCCTCCCAGCCGTTGACGATGCGGCGGGCGATTTCCTCCATGCGCGTGAGGCCGCGCAGTTTCCTCATGCGCTCATCGGCCGGCTTGCCGTAGATGAGGTGGGGCGACTGGTCTCCGCCAGCGCCGGCCCACGCGAGGACGTGGAGATCCTGGCCGTGACGCGCGCGCAACTCGACGCGCACCGGGTGCCAGAAATCCGCGTTGATGACCGACAGTCCTTCGACCTCCTGCGCGGGGCAGGCGACGTTGATGGCGGTGGCCACCAGCTTGTCCTGTGCATCCCAGAAAAAGAGCGTCTCCACGTTGTGATCTTCATAGCCTTCGAGGCCGCGGAACTTTTCCGTGGCGCTTGGCCCATACATCTGCGCGCTGCCATCGGAATAAAGCGGGCGACGATTCTGTGCGACGACCGCCTGGCCCTGGCCCCACGCGACCTTGCCCGGTGCGCGCTTCTGCCAGCTCTCGACGATTGCATCCGCCAGCTTCGTCGTCATCCAGTCCGCGTAAACGCCGGGTTTCATCACGCCCGAGTCAGGAAGCGTGTAGCGCCCATCCAGCGTCACCGGCGCGGTGTGCGTGTGCGTGGCGGAAAGGAAAAGCTTCTTCACGTCGAAGTCCGCGAGCCGCGGCTTCACCTTGGCGCGCACCATCGGGAGAATTCCGTCGCGGATGGCCACGATGTCGCACGAGACGAGGATGGCCTGGTCGATGACCTTGCCGCCCTCGCGTGATTCGAGCGCCAGCGCCGTGGCGCTGATGGGCGTCTCGGCCTTTTTGGCGATGCGCGTGTTGCGCTGGCCGTCGAGGGCGACCGGCTGGTCGGGCGTGATGTTCACCGTGGCGGCACCGAACCGGAACTCGGCGGCGCTCGCGGTCAGCAACGGGCTCAACAGGCACAGGGTGGCAATCAAACCGTTAATCGCGGGTTTCATGGGGTGCATTGTGCCGTCTTCATTATGTTCAGCGAGGCTTTTCACTTCTTCGGCGCGGGCGGCAGTTGCTTCAGCACGAAGTCCACCAGCTCCCGGCACTCGAAGAACGACGGCCCCACCTTGTGGCCTTCGCCGGGGATGAGCTTCACGGTGATCTGTCCGCCGCCGGCCTCGTAGCGTTCCTTGAGCACGCGCGTGTTGTCGTCGTAGGGCACCACGACATCGGAGTCACCATGCACGACGAACATCGGCACCTTGTTCGCCAGCAGCCCTTGCAGATTGTCCACGGGGTTGAACTCGCGGAGCCTGGCGACGAGTTCGACCTCGGGCAGGGCGAAATCGGCGAGCGTCTGCGTCCTCGAGTTTTTCAGCGGCCAGCTCGCGAGATTGCACACGGGATAGATGCCCACCCAGGCGCGCACCTTGTCCGGATGCCGGAACGCCCAGGCGAGCGTCATCATGCCGCCGCGGCTCTGGCCGAGCAGGATGGGCTTCGGCGACCAGCCGCGCCTGACCATGTCGTCGTAAAAGAGCGTGAACTTCGCCGTGCTGGCCGGTGAGCCGCGCACCTCGCCGAGATCGAAGCCCGCGATGCTGATGCCCGCGCGCATGAAGCTTTCAAAATACAGGGGACGCCCAACGAGCGACACGCCCTTAAACGTCGGCGCATACCACACCCACGGTTTGCCCTCGGCGGGTTTGGGCGCGGCGTAGAGAAACGCGGTATGCCCCGCGACCTCGAACGTCTCCGCCTTGCGCGGAAAATTCTCCTGCGCCACCAGCGGAAGCGCGAGAAGGGAGAGGAGCGGGACAAGGAGCAAGGACAGCGCAGTTTGTCGAGTTGGCCGAGCAATTGCGCGAACAATGCCGACCACAGAGCCAATGAGGAAAACGCCGGCACCGATCCAACGGATCGTCGAGGCGATGCCGGAATGCCGCTCGTAACGGGCGGACATGTCCGGCGTCGGATCCTGATAGGGGATGCCAGCAAACATCACGTCATAAACAAAGTCAGCCGTCAGCACGCCGAGCCCGGCGACAATGAGAATCAGCAGTAAGTATCGTTTCATGATTCAGCGGTTGGTATTGAGATTGCGAGGAGTGGTGCCGTCTTCATGGTGCCGGCGGCAGCGTCTTCAGCCACGCGAGGTTGAAGACGTAGTGGTTCTTGCTGGAGATGAGCTGCACGCGGCCGTCGCGCGTCTGCGTGGCGGCGAGGTAGCCGTTGTGCTCGGCGGAGGTGGAGCTGAGGGTGAACTGGCCGCGATCAATGGCGTTCACCGTGCGCGGCGGGCCACCGGGCGTGACGAGGCGGCGGTGCGACCATGTTTTGCCGTCGTCGAACGAGAGTGCCGCAAACAGGCCCGCACCGTGGAGCGTGCCGCCTTCGCGGGGGAAATCCATGCCCGTCGGTTTCTTCGCGTTCGCGGAGATGTCGGTGAAGGAGCAGAGCAACAGCGGGCCTTCACGCAGGCGCATGAGCACCGCGCGCTGCACGCTGCTGATGGCGGGGAAGGGCGTCGGCTCGTGTGTCCACGTCACGCCGCCGTCGCTGGAGTAGCTGGCCGGGGTCTTGAAGTTGAACTTCGCCTGCTCGGCTTCCGTGTTGAGCCGGCCGATGGTCATGAGGCGACCATCCGCAAGCTGCACGATGGGCGCGTGGATGCCGGCATGGCGTGCGGGGCTGCCATCGCGTCGCGCGAGTTTCTTGTCGGTGATCGGGGTAAAGGTCCACGTCTTCCCGCCGTCGCGGCTGACGGTGAGGCTCGTGTTGGGCGTGTCCTGCGTCATCAGGATGACGTCTTCGCGGGTGCGGATGATGCCGTTGCCGATTTCGCTCATCGGCTGGATGGCCTGCGCCTTCGACCACGTCGCGCCACTGTCGGTGCTGGTGCGGACAATGTTCTCCAATTGCCCGCGCGCGAAATGGAACAGCGTCTTGTCGCCGTCCCACCACAGCTTCGGCGCATGGTCGTTCACATCGGGGCCGTCCCAGAAGAGCGACGCCGGCTCCCACTCGGTCGCGCCGAGGCGCAGGCGGCTGGCGACGTTGTTCAGCTCCGTGCCCGCCTCATCCACGCACGAATACCACACCGCGAGCAGGTCGCCGTTCGGGCACTCGGCGATGGCCGGGCTGTGGTTGTGCCACGAGTAGAGCGGGCCGGAAGAGTTCGGCGGGATGATCACGAACGGCTTCGGACCGGAGAAAAACGGCATGTCCGGCGACGGCATCTGAAGCTTCGGGATGGTTTGGGAAACGTTCTGCGCATTGAGCGCGAGCGGCGCAGGCGGGAGCATTTTGCCGCGCGGCAATTCGCCGAGCACGACGCGAAAACCCGTCTTCTCGCTGCTTGTCGCCGGCAGCCACCCGGTGCGGTTCTCGGAACGCAGCAGGCGCGTTTGCTGCGAGTGACTGCCGCCGCGAATGACGCGGAAGTCGCCGTCACTGCGTCCGCGCGGGTCAGTCTGTGCCGTCGCCTCGTATGGCCCATACCAGTCCGCACACCACTCGGAGGCGTTGCCGTGCATGTCGAAGAGACCCCAGGCATTCGATGGCGTCTCGCCGACGCGGAGCGTGAGCTTTGTGCCCTTCGGGCGATACTCAGGCGGGAGTTTGTCTTCGGGGAAAAAGCGGTCGCGCAAGCCGATGTCCGTCGTCCACTGGTGAAAGCCTGCCGGCAGCGCATCGCCGGTGTGAAAAAGCGTCGTCGTCCCCGATCGGCAGGCATATTCCCATTCCGCTTCGGT
>JBAYGL010000096.1:0-13311 GCA_041666725.1 Limisphaerales bacterium | reverse complement strand
GCTCGACAAACTGCATCCCGCCGCCCGCCGGGCTGGCGTTCACCAAGAGCAATGTGACGAGGCCGAGCGCGAGGATGTTGACCGCCAGCGTGACGCCGCGCACGAACTGCCGGCGCTCGCGGTCGATGCCGAAGACGAGCGCGGCCCCCACCAGCGGCAGGAAGGTCAGGATCGAGATGAGCGGGAGGCCGTTCACTTGTTGCACCCCACGGCGAGAATGATGACGAACAGCACGAGCGCGACGCCGATGCTGCGCAGGTATTGATGAATGTGGCCGCTCTGCAATTCCGAGCAGGTGTCCGCCCCGCGCCGGACTCCGCCGCAGCCGGCATCGAAGAGCTTGTTCACCACGAACTCGTCGAAGAGTTTCGCGGCGAGCGCGCAGCCGGTCGTGAGCCAGCCGACGACGGACACGAGCAGATCAAGGACGCGGCGGTCGAGCGCGTGGGAGAGTTCGCCGAGGCGGGCGTTCCACTTCACGAAGGTCGCTGCGTAGAGTTCGTCCACGTAGAACTTGTTCCGCAGCCAGCCGAAGTATTCCGGGAACTGCTGGTCGAGCGGGTCTTTCTCGTCGGCCTTCTCGGCGGGCAGCAGGCCGTAGAACCACCAGCCGATGCCGATGCCGACGGCTACCACGATGCTGGAGCCGACGAGGAGCGGGATCACGTCCCAGTTGAAGAGCGCGCCGAAATCGAAATGGGCTTCATGACCTTCCAAATAGTGAGGCAGCCACGGCCAGACCGGTGTGCCGACGATGACCAGCAGCACCGCGCACGCGGCGAGCAGGATGAGCGGCCAGGTCATCACCGCCGGGCTTTCGTGCGGGTCATGCGAGTGGGCGTTGCCGTGCGAATGCGAATGACCGTGGACGTCGTGCGCCGCATCGTGGCCACCGCGATACTTGCCCGCGAAGACAAAACACATTTGCCGGGTCATGTAGAACGCCGTGAGGAACGCGCCGGCCAGACCGAGGAAGAAGGGGATTTTGCTCGGGCCGTAATTCCAGGCCGAGTGGAGGATTTCGTCCTTCGACCAGAAACCCGAGAAGACCAGCGGCACGCCCGAGAGCGCCATCATGCCGATGGCGTAGGTCACAAAGGTCACGGGCATGAACTTTTTGAGGCCGCCCATGTGCCGGATGTCCTGTTCCTCGTGACAGCCGTGGATGATGGAGCCGGAACCGAGGAAGAGCAGCGCCTTGAAGAACGCGTGTGTGAGCAGGTGGAACATCCCGACCGCCACGCCGCCGATGCCCAGGCCCATCATCATGTAGCCGAGTTGCGACACCGTGGAGTAGGCGAGGATGCGCTTGATGTCGGTCTGCGCCACGGCGACGAGCGCGCCGAAGATGGCCGTGAGCGCGCCAATCCACGTCACGGCGGTGAGCGGAATCGGTTCGGACACGCCGGCCTGCTGCATCTCCATGAGCGGATACACGCGGGCCACGAGGAAGACGCCCGCCGCCACCATCGTCGCCGCGTGGATGAGCGCGCTGACGGGCGTGGGGCCTTCCATCGCGTCGGGCAGCCAGACGTGCAGCGGGAGCTGGCCGGACTTGCCAATCGCGCCGCAGAAGAGCAAGAGGCCGATCGCCGAGCTGGCCGCGAGTCCGCCGATGGTCGTGTGCGCGACCATCTTGGCCAGCGCGTCCTGTTCGAGGCAGCCGCGCCCACCGTCGTAGAAGAGCAGCGTGCCCGTCTCCGAATACAGCCACACGATGCCGAGGAAGAAGAACACGTCGCCGATGCGCGTGGTGATGAAGGCCTTCTTGGCCGCCGCCGCCGCGCTGGGTTTGTGGAACCAGAAACCGATGAGCAGGTAGCTCGCGAGGCCCACCAGCTCCCAGCACATGAAGAGCAGCAGCAGGTTGTTCGCGATGATGAGCCCGAGCATCGCGGCGGCGAAGAATGACAGGAAGCAGAAGAACCGCGTGAAGTTCTCGTCGTGGCTCATGTAGCCGACGCTGAAGATGAAGATGAGCGAGCCGACGAAGGTGATCATCACCACCATCGCCGCCGTGAGCGGGTCCAGCACCCAGCCGAGCCGCACGACGGTGTCGCCGAGGGCGAACCAGTCGAAGTTGAAGACCTGCCGCGAAGCCGCGCCGTGCTTGCCGAGCGTCGCCACGAGCGCCGCGCAGGAGAGCAGGAACGACGCGCCCATCGAGCCGATGGCCAGGCCTGCCGCGAGCGAGCGGTTCGGACGCTTCAGCAACGCGCTGATGCCCGCCGCCAGCAACGGCAGCACGGGGATGAGCCAGAGGTTTTGGAGAATCCAGCTCTTCATCCCTTCATGTCCTCCACCTTGTCCACGTTCGCGGTGCGGAAGTGGCGGTAAATCGTGATGATGAGCGCGAGGCCGACGGCGGCCTCGGCGGCGGCGATGGCGATGGAGAAGAGCGCGAAGGTCAGGCCGGTCATCGCCTCCGGGTTCTCGCTGAAGCGCCAGAAGGCGATGAAGTTCAGGTTCGCCGCGTTGAGCATCAGCTCGATGCCGATGAGGACCATGATGGCGTTGCGCCGCGTGAGCGCGCCCGCGAGGCCGATGCAGAAGAGCAGCGCAGAGACGAGGAGGTAGCCGGAGAGCGGGGTCACACCGGCCTCCCTTCGGGGGCGGTGAGGGGATGGGAGATAGGGAATGGGGAATAGGGAGGACGCCGGACGAACGCGGTCCTATTCCCTATTCCCAATTGCCTATTCCCCATCCTCATTTCCCCTCCTTCTCGCGCATCGCGATGATGACCGCACCGAGCATGGCGGCGGTGAGCAGCAGGGCCATGACTTCGAGCGGCAGGACGTAATCCGTCATCAGCTTTTGCCCCAGCGTCTTCACGGAGACTTCGGGGGCCGGGGCGGCGAGGCGCCTGCCGACGGGGCTGGCGAGGACGGCTGCCGCCATCGTGACAAACGCGCCCACCGCCACCGCGATGCCGACCCACGGCGTGACGGTGGCCGCCTCGTCCTTCGGCTCCGTGCTGCGCGTGAGCAGGATGGCGAAGACGATGAGGATCGAGACCGCGCCGACATAGACGAGGATTTGCGTGAAGCCGACGAACTCGGCGTTGAGCTGGAGGTAAAGCCCGGCCAGGCCCGCAAACGTCAGCACCAGGCTCAACGCGCAATGCACCAGGTTCCGCAGCGACATCGCCGCGATGGCGCTGCCGACAGTCAGACCGGCGATGATGGCGAAAGGCAAAGTCATGCGAGGAAAACCACTAACCTGCACTGACCGGCACTAATGAAGGCGGGGAAATTTGAAAGGCGGCAGGCGGTCTGCCTCGCGCCGGCCATCCGAGCCCTGCCAGTTCCTCCCTTTGTCGGATTAGTGTTCAATTAGTGCAGGTTAGTGGTTCAAAACATCTCAACTCGCGAAGCGATATTCGCGCTTGGTGAACTTGGCTTCGAAGCCGCGGCTGAGCAGCCAATACGGGACGGCGAGCATTGCGAAGCAGAGCGGCCAGCGGACGATGAGCGGGACGCTTCCGGCGAGCAGATGCCACAGCGCGGCGACGACGAGGTTGATGAGCGTCATCGGCAGGAGGAATTTCCAGGCGAAGTTCATCAGCTGGTCCGTGCGCAGGCGGGGCAGCGTGCCGCGCAGCCAGATGAAGAGGACGATGAACCCGCAGAGCTTGCCGAGGAACCAGCACCAGGACGGGATCCAGGTGAGCGGCGCGATGTTCACCGGCGGCAGCCAGCCTCCGAGGAAGAGCGTGATGCCCAGCCCGCACATGGAGAAGAGGCCGAGGTATTCACCGAGGAAGAAGATGGCGAACTTGAAGCCGGAGTATTCCGTGAAGTAGCCGGCGACAATTTCCGATTCAGCTTCCGGCAGGTCGAAGGGCGTGCGGTTTGCCTCCGCAGCCGCCGCAGTGAGGAACAGCAGAAAGCCGACGAATCCCCATGGAGTGAACAGGAACCAATGCGCCAGCAGGCCTTCCTGCCCGCCCGGAATCCCGGGCAGCGGCATGGACCACATCTGCCGCTCCACGATGCCGCTCAGCGACAGCGTCCCGCTGATCATAACCACGGTCAGGGCGGAGAGGATGAGCGGGATTTCATAGGAGACCATCTGCGCGATGGCCCGCATGGCTCCAAGCAGGGAATACTTGTTGCGGCTGGACCAGCCGGCCATGAACACGCTGAGTTCCGTGCTCGCCCCGATGGCGAAGAAGAAGAGCAGTCCCGTCTGCGGCAGCTCGAGCGGGACCATGTTCCGGCCAATGGGCAGCACCGAGTAGGTCAGCAGCACGGGGATGAGCAGCGCGATGGGCGCGATGAAGTGGACGACCTTGTCCGCCGCGTGCGGGACGAGGTCCTCCTTGGTCAGCGACTTGATGCCGTCGGCGATGAACTGGCCGAAGCCGGCGAGGCGTATGTTCGTGAGCGGGATGCCAACGCGGTTCGGCCCGATGCGGTTTTGGATGCGGCCGAGGCCTTTGCGTTCGATGACCGTGGTGAGGGCGAAGAGCAGGGGGAAGACGGCGAGAATGGGCGCGATGGACAGTGCCGCCGACACAAGGGGAACCGCCCACTCCGGGAGAATGTTCTGCAAATGGCCCACGAGCCAGTGCTTCAGCGTGACCGGAAACTGGTCGAGTGCTTGGAAGAGTTCGGCCATGGGCTATGCGACGGGAGCCGCGGCGGGGGAAGAGGATTTCGGGGCGGGTGCCGGAGCGGCGGGTGTCGGAGCGGATCCGGCGGCCGCGGCATCTGCCTTGGCCTTGGCCTCAGCGGCGGCCTTGGCGGCCTTCGCCTCGACGTCGGCTTTTGCCTTGGCCTGGGTTTTTGCCACTTCAGCGGCGAGCACGGCGTCGGACGCGGCGGCTTCGGTCGGATGAATCTTGCGGTAGTGCGCGTTGGGCTTGGCGAGCTGCTCCTTGTGGACGAGCAGGCCGCCGAAGCGGTCGGTGTTCGACAGTTCGAACTCGGTGTCCATCTTGATGGACTCGAACGGACAGACCTCGACGCAAATCTGGCAGCTCATGCAGACCGACAGGTCGATGTCGAAGGTCGCCGGGTAAAACTGCATCTGGCCCTTGTAGTCCGCGCGCTTGTCCTTGCTCTTGACGATGTAGATGCACTGCGGCGGGCATTCCTTCTCGCAAATCTGGCAGGCCACGCATCGCAGGCCCTTCATCGGGTCTTCGGTGTCGTGGATGAGCATCGGGAACTGCCGGGCGTTTTCCTTTGAGGCGATGCGCTGCTCGGGATACTCGACGGTCGTCAGGCGGGCGGGGTCGTAGTAGCTGCCGGCGAAATTCTTCGCCGTTTCCACCATGCCTTTGAGTATGCCTGCGCCGAGCATCAAGATTCCTTTTTAACGCAAAGACGCGGCGACGCGGAGGAAAAAATTCCTTCTGCTCCTTTGCGACTTTGCAACCATGGATTGAAAGATCATCGGTCAACCTCTCCCAGCACGATGTCCACGCTGCCCAGCGTGATGACCGCGTCCGCGATGGTCTGGCCCAGGCACATGTCTTCGAGGATGGTCAGGTTGATGAGGCTCGGCGGACGCACGCGGTAGCGATACGGATTCGGGCTGCCGTCGCTGATGAGGTGGAAGCCCAGTTCGCCCTTGGGCGTCTCAATGCTGCCGTAGGCCTCGCCGGCCTTCGGACGGAAGCCGCGCAACTTGGCCTTCGGGTCCACAACCGGCCCCTCGGGAATGTCCTTGAGCGCCGGCTCCAGAATCTTCAGCGACTCGCGCATCTCCAGGATGCGGATCATGTATCGGTCGTAAACGTCGCCGTGGTCGCCGAGCGGCACGCGGAACGGATAGCGGCCGTAGATGCCGTAGTTGTCCACCTTGCGGAGATCGTAGTCCACGCCGCTGGCGCGCAGCATCGGACCGGTGATGCCGGCGTTGATGGCGAGTTCGGCGGAGAGCCTGCCGGTGCCCTGCGTGCGGGCCATGAGGATTTCATTGCCGGAGAGCAGCGCCTCGAACTCATCAAGGAATTTCGAGTAGCCGGCGACGACTTTCTTCGCGGCGTCCAGCCAGTCCGGCGGCAAGTCGCAGCGGCAGCCGCCGAAGCGCATGTAGTTGCACATCATCCGCGCGCCGGTGAGCGACTCGAAGAGATCAAGGATGTTCTCGCGCTCGCGGAACGCATACATCAGCGGCGTGCCGAGTGCGCCCATGTCCTGCAACAGGAAGCCAGCGAGACAGGTGTGGTTCACCAGACGCGTCAGCTCGGCGGTGATGAGGCGGATGTATTCGGCGCGCTCGGGAACCTGCAGGCCGGCGAGCTTCTCGACGGACAGCGCGTAAGCCCAGTTGTTCGTGAGCGGGCAGAAGTAATCGAGCCGGTCCGTGTAGGGCATCGAGCCGAGGTAGCTCGTGTTCTCGGCGATCTTCTCGTGGTTGCGGTGCAGGTAGCCGAAGACGGGCTTGAGCTTCACGACCGTCTCGCCGTCGAGCACCACGTCCATGCGGAAGACACCGTGCGTGGAAGGATGCTGCGGCCCCATCGCCACTTCGAGCAGTTCGCCTTCGCGCCCCTGGCCGGCGGGCTGGGGCTTGCGTTGAAAGTCCGTCTTGCCCGCGTCGTAGGCGAGGTCGTGGAACGTCATGAACTGCGTTCCGTCGGTGTCGGCACCGAGCAGCTTCGGGTCGGAGGTGTCAACGGGTGCGGTCATGGCTCAAATGTCCGGGACAGTCCGCCGGATTTCTTCCAACAAGGCAAGCGTGCCGTGCTGGCGGCACCACGTTTCGAGATAAGGCCAGTCGAGTCGTGCTCGTTGGACTGCGAGCACATTGCGGACGTCGTCGCGGTCCTTGCTGCGTGCCCAGCGCAGCTTGCTGATAATCACATCCTCGGCCGTGAGCAGCCACACCTTGCGGCCGAACAATGATTCCTCGCGGCGTCGCGAGAACCGCTTTTGATCGTGGGGGTCCTGGGACAGGAGGAAGAGTTCGACCTTGAAGGGTGTTTTCCGGTGGCGGATAAACTGCCGGAATGTGCCTGTGACCGTCTCGAAACTCAGTTGTGGGTCGAGGACGAAGTCTGCGCCAAGCCGGGCCGCGAATTCCACCCCCACGCCACCCTGCCATTGAATGACGATGTCGGCATCCTTCGTTGATCGGGGGATTCCATGGAAGTTGCTGGCGAACGAACCGACCAGCAGATATGGGACGCCGGCGGCGGCCACCGCGTCCACCACTTGGAGCGTGAGACTGTCCTCGGCCGTCATGGAGCGGTCCTCTGAAGTCGTTCGCCGAGTTCCAGCCGCCGGTCCAGTTCCCGCCGGCACGCGTCCGCGTTCCAGTCCGGATTCTGACTCTGGATGCCCGCCATGGTGATGGAGCAGGCATATTCAAACAGGTCTTCGCCAGCCAGGAATTTTTCCTCCGGGGTCATCCGCCGGGCACCGAGCACTTCCTCCCGATACAACTCGTCGATCAGCGGCGCGAACTCGCTGCGCGACTCACCCGTCCGATACGGTGCCGCTGTTTCCTTGAGCGCACTTTCACTCACGCCTTAACCTCCCGCGCCGCCTTGTGCGCCTTCGCCTTTTCCAGCACCTCGTCGTGCGGCGTCGGCTCGTATTCGTAATCGTCCGGCTCCACGTAATCCTTGCGCATCGGGTGATCCTTGAAGCCGTCCCACATGAGGATGCGGCGCAGGTCGGGATGTCCGTCGAAGAGCACGCCGTAGAGGTCGAAGACTTCGCGCTCCTGAAACTCGCAGCTCCGCCACAGCGGCGTGAGGGACGTGACCTTCACCGGGTCCGCGCGGCCCGGCGTGCGCTGGCGCAGGATGACCGGCCCGTGCTTCAGCGACATCGAGTAGAGGTGATAGACCGCTTCGAGGCAGCCGGCGCGCTTGGTCTTCTTCACTTCCTCGACATCCTTCTCCACACCGTCCACGACCTTCTTGACCTTCACCTTTTCGGAAAGCTCGGCATCAAGGTAGTCAACGCCGGTGACGTTGGAGCAGTAGTCGAGGCGGAGCTGCGGGTCATCGCGCAGAAATTTGGCGACGGCGTAGGCGTGCTCGACATCCACGAGCAGCGAATGCTGCGCGCATGGGCTGTCATTTTTTATGACGGCAAGCTGCGCGCCGGGGACGGCGGTTTCGGCGCGGGCTTTGATTTGCTCAGGGGTTTCGAGCGACACGCCGGGACTTCTAATCTGCACCGGGACGTTTGACAAAGAGATTGTGGAGTCTGCGGCTTAATGCGCCGGATTAACATCGCTAGAATCCCGGGCGCTTGCTTTCCGTCAGAACGTGGGTTGAAATCAAAACACACATGAAACTGACCACGCCATTGTTCGTCGTCGCCGCGTTGAGCGCCGCGACTTCCTTCGCCGCCAACAAGCCTGACTTCGCCAAGGACATCGGCCCCGTCCTCGCCAAGAGCTGCATCGAATGCCACGGACCCGAGAAGCAGAAGGGCAAGCTCCGCCTCGACTCCAAGGAGGCGGCCTTCAAGGGCGGCGACAGCGGCCTCGCGGGCATCGTCCCCGGCAAGTCCGCCGACAGCAAAATCTACAAGGCCGTCACCCTGCCCAAGGGTCACGACGACATCATGCCGCCCAAGGGCGAGCCGCTTTCCAAGGCCACGACCGACCTCATCAAGGCGTGGATCGACGCCGGTGCGGACTGGCCGGCGGGCGTGAAGCTCACGGCCGCCGGCGGCCCGGCGGAAAAGAAGGAGAGTGATCTCGGTCCCGGCCCGAAGCCGACCGGTGCCGAGACCAAGGCCGTCGCCGAACTCGCAAAAGCCGGCATCACCGCGCGCGAAATCGCGCAGGGCAGCAACTGGCGCTACATCAACCTCCGGGTCGTCGGCAAGAAGTTCGACGCGAAGGTCTGGGACCAGATCAGGGACGTGGGCAACCTCATCGAACTCAACGCCGGCGGCGTCGAGCTGACCGACTCTGAACTCGCGAAGGTGGGCAAGATCACCAACCTCCGCTCGCTCAACCTCGCCAACGCGACCGTCAAGGATTCCAGCCTCGGCGCGCTCAAGGGCCTCGCCAACCTCACCTATCTCAATCTCGTCGGCACCCAGGTGACCGACGCCGGCCTCAAGCAGCTCGCCGGGCTGAAGAAGCTCAAGAGCGTCTATCTCTTCGAGTCGAAGGTGACGGATGCCGGCGTGGCGGAGCTGAAGAAGGCCCTCCCCAATGCCCGCATCGACAACGGCGCGGACCTCAAGGCCTTTGCCGCCGCCACCGCCGCCAAGGCCGAGGCCGACAAGAAAGCGGAAGAAGCCAAGAAGGCCGAAGCCGCCGCCAAGAAGCCCGCCGCGCCCAAGGGAGAGAAGGATGACGCCAAGAAAAAGAAGAAGAAGTAGGGCGCGTCCTCAACCCAGTCTTCAGCCAAGCGGGCCGGCCATCAGGTCGGCCCGTTTGCTTTGGAGCACGGACGCCCACGTCCGTGTGAAGAAGCGCAAGGGGAAGCGGCGGACGTAGGCGTCCGCGTTCCTACCCCAGCGCTTCGATCGCCGCCTTCGTCTGCGCCAGCTTCGCCTGCCAGTCGGCAAGGCGCTGCTTGTGTTCGTCGAGCACGGCCGGCGGGACTTTCTGGGTGAAGCCCGGGTTGGCGAGCTTCTGCTCCACCTTCTCGATCTCGGCCTGAACTTTCGCCAGATCCTTCGTCAGACGGGCACGCTCGGCGTCCACGTCAATGAGCCCGTCCAGCGGCAGGTAAAGCTCGCCGAGCCTGGTGAGCGCGGTGGGCGTGCCCTTCTTCGGCGCGTAGTTCGGGTCGAGTTCGAGCGACTCGGCGCTGAGCAGGAGGCGCAGCACTTCGGCCTCGCTTGGGTCGAGCTGGCCGGCGGGCTTGAGGGTGAACTTGCCCTTCTTGCCCGCGCCGATGTTGAACTGCGTCTTGAGGTTGCGGCCCTGCGTGACCAGCTCGAATTTCGCGTTCGCAAACGTCTCCACGGTGTCGTCGAGGCCCCAGGCTTCCTTCTCGTCGGCGGAGAGCGGCTTGGGCCAGGGCGCATACATGATCGTCTTGCCGCCCTGGCCTTCCGGCATGTCCGCCGCGTAACCCATCCCGTGCCACAGCTCCTCGGTGATGAAGGGCAGCAGCGGGTGGAACATCCGCAGCAGGTGCGAGAGGACGAAGTCAATGACCGCGACCTTGTTGGCCGCCAATGCATCCGTAGGTGACGACGTGAGGAGTCTCTGACTTTCTTCTGGAGAAGTTTGAGTCTCGTCACCTCGACTCCTACCAGCGGCAAAAAACGCGGCCTTGCTCGCCTCCACATACCAGTCGCAATACTCGCTCCAGAAGAAGCGGTAGAGCGATTGCACGGCAGTGGCGAAGTTGTAGCCCGTGAGCGCCTCGCTCACCTCGCGGATGGCGAGGTCGAGTCGGAGGAGAATCCAACGGTCGTCGCTGGAAAGCAGCTTGGCGTTGATCTCGCCCTGAATCTCGAAGGTATGAGTTATGAGGGATGAAGTATGAGCAACGGAATCGGCGGTGCCTTTCCGTTCATCCCTCATACCTCCTACCTCATAACTTCCCACCATCTGCCGGAAACGGCAGGCGTTCCAGAGTTTGTTGCAGAAGTTGCGGCCCAGTTCCACGTCCTTCTCGTCGAAGAGCACGTCCTGGCCCAGCGGCGCGCTGCGCATGGTGCCGAAGCGGAGGGCGTCGGCGCCGTAACGGGCGATGAGTTCGAGCGGGTCGGGCGAATTGCCGAGCGTCTTCGACATCTTGCGACCCTGCTTGTCGCGGATGATGCCGGTGAAATAGACGTTCTTGAACGGCAGGTCGCCCATGAACTCGTAGCCCGCCATGATCATGCGGGCGACCCAGAAGAAAATGATGTCCGGCCCGGTGACGAGGTCGGTGGTCGGGTAGAACTTCTTCAACGTCTCGGTCTGTTCCGGCCAGCCCATCGTGGCAAACGGCCAGAGCCAGGAACTGAACCACGTGTCGAGCACGTCGGGGTCTTGTCGGAATTTCTGCAGATCAAGATTCCTTTGCAGTGATTCAACACTCGTGCTCACGACGATGGTGCGACCGCTTCCGCCTAGAAAGGTGTCCAACTCTGGATTGTTCGAATGAATAAGTCTGTGGAGTTCAGCGATGTCAGAATTGACGGATTGCCCATCAATTGTGATCGCGGTATCTGACAGTTCTTTTGGTGAAATCGCCGCTTGCTCAAGAATGTGTTTCAAAGCGATGTAGGCATCGCGAAGACAAATGTTCTTGCGAAACGTCCACACCGGAATCTGATGCCCCCACCAAAGCTGGCGGCTGATGCACCAGTCCTGGATGTTCGTCAGCCAGTGGTCATACACCTTCGCCCAGCGGTCAGGATAGAACTTCATCTGCCCGTTCGCCACGCACGCCTTGGATTGCTCCACGCTCGGATACTTGAGGAACCATTGCTCGCTCAAGCGCGGCTCGATGGGCACGTCGGCGCGCTGGCTGAAGCCCACGTTGTTCTCGTAAGGCTTTTCCTCGACCATGACGGCGAGTTCCTTCAACCGCTCCACGGCCACCTTGCGCGCCTCGAAACGATCCAAACCCGCGAGGCTTTCGCCGGCGAGATCGTTCATCGTGCCGTTCGCGTTCATGATGTCCACGATGGGCAGCTTGTGGCGCTGGCCGATCTCGAAGTCCGCCTTGTCGTGCGCAGGCGTCACCTTGAGCACGCCGGTGCCGAACTCGAAGTCCACATGCTCGTCGCCGATGATCGGGATGAGCTTCTGCTCGCGCGGTAACTGGATGGGCAGGGGACGGATGATGTGCTTCCCGATGAGCGGCGCGTAACGCGGGTCCTTTGGATTCACGGCCACTGCGGTGTCGCCGGGGATGGTTTCCGGGCGCGTCGTGGCGATGGTGAGCCATGTGCCGGGCGCTTCAGCCACTTCAACCTTGAAGTGATACATGAAACCCTTCTGCGGTTTCATCTCCACCTCCTCGTCGGACAGCGCGGTCTGCGAAACGGGGCACCAGTTCACCATGCGCTTGCCGCGGTAGATGAGACCCTTCTTGTAAAGCTTGACGAACACTTTCTGCACGCAGCGCGAATAGTCGGCGTCCATCGTGAAGCGTTCGCGCGTCCAGTCGCAGGAGCAACCGAGCTTCTTGAGCTGGTTGATGATGATGCCGCCGTGCTTCTCCTTCCACTGCCAGACGCGCTTGAGGAATTCTTCGCGGCCGAGGTCGTATTTGGTTTTACGCTCCTCTTTCTTGAGCGCCTTCTCCACCTGCACCTGCGTGGCGATGCCGGCGTGATCCGTGCCGGGTAGCCAGAGGACTTCCTTGCCGTCCATGCGCGCCTTGCGGCTGAGGATGTCCTGGATGGTGTTGTTGAGGACGTGCCCCATGTGCAACATGCCGGTGACGTTCGGCGGCGGGATGACGATGGAGAATGCCGGGCGCTTCTCGGAGACGCGCGCGGGATCGGCGGTGAAGCAGCCTTGCTTCACCCAGAAGTCATACCATTTGTCCTCAACGGACTGCGGTTCGTAGGCTTTGGGAATCTCGTTCATGAAAACTCAACCGATTATTTCAAACTCGCCGAACTGGCGGAAGTGGTCGTCAAAGGCCAACGCCCGCACCACCTCAAGCCTGCGCATCACGACAAAGGATGCCGCGTCGCACAACGAGTAGCTTTTGTCCTGATGAGTGCGCAACAGCTCCAGCGCCTCCCGTTGGTCCTGCGTGGTCACTTCCGCGATGTTGACGACGGGATTGCTGAACAAGTCATCCATCACCACCCGCTTCTTCAGCCGGGAGCGCGCAAAGTGGGCGTGAATCTCGCAAATGACCGGAAGCGTTGTCACGAAGATGACGCGCTCCCGAAATACCCGGGGCGTTATTTCCTTGGCAAGGGAGTGGAATTCCTGCCGCTCATCCCGGTAGGCAATCCAAAACGAGGCGTCCAGAAAGACCAGGCCGCTCATCGGGTGGCTTCCATTTCACGCACTTTCCGGTGGTAAGTCGCGTAGCTCGCCTCGTTCTCGTAGTAGTCCTCGGGGAGGGGGGGGGCTTCCACCCAACTGCCCTTGACCTTGACCCATTTCTTCGGACAGCCGGAGAGATAATGGTCGTGGTTGATTGCCGCGTCCGCAGGAGCGTCCCAATCAGGGTCAATTGGCGTCGGGCGGAGCATCGGGTTACTCGTCCAGACATCCGCAGGCAGTTGCATCTTTTCGTCAATGAGTGACCGAATGACTGCGGCCATCGGTTCCCCGCGATGTGTCGCTTGCGCTTGGACAAACTCGTATTCCACCCGGCTGAGGTAAATCTGCGTGCGCACCATTGCTGGTGGGTCAGGCGGGAGGGCCAGAGCGTCCTTGAGAACCATCGGTTCGCTGGCGGTCGGTTCGTAT
>JBAYGL010000095.1:0-13415 GCA_041666725.1 Limisphaerales bacterium | reverse complement strand
GCGCGGCGATCGGCGGCATCGCACTCGGGAACCTCGGCGACCGCATCGGGCGCACGCGTGCGATGGGCGTCTCCATTTTGTTTTACTCCATCTTCGCGGCGCTCGGGGCGCATGTGAAAAACCAGGAGCAGATGCTCGCCCTGCGTTTCCTCGTGGGCCTGGGCGTCGGCGGCTTGTGGCCGAACGGCATCGCGCTGGTCTCGGAGTGCTGGTCCGGCGCGTCGCGGCCGCTCGTCTCGGGCGCGATGATGGCGGGATTGAACGCAGGCATCCTGCTGCTCTCGCAGCTCGCGCGGCACTGGTCCATCACGCCGGAGTCGTGGCGGTGGATTTTTCAATTCGCCGGCGCGCCCGCGTTGCTTGGTTTGTTCGTGCTGATCGCGCTGCCCGAGTCGCCGAAGTGGCTGGCCTCGCGGGGCACGAAGAAATCCGTGATGCCGTTGCGCGAATTGTTCCAGCCCCAGCTCATCCGCTTCACGCTCGCGGGAATCGTGATCAGCTCGATTCCGATGATCGGCGCGTGGTCGGCGAGCAAGTGGATGATCCCGTGGGCCGACAAGGTCGCGGGAAGCGCCAACGTGGGCTACAAGGCCGCCACTCAAGGCTGGTGGGCGCTCGGCGCGGTGCTGGGCAGCTTTGCAGGGGCGCAACTCGCCAGCCGGCTCGGCCGTCGCCTGAGCTACGCGCTCATCAGTCTCGTCACCGTGACAGTCACCGTCGCCATGTTCCAGCTCACCGCGCCCTTGCAGCCCGGGTTTCATGGCATCGTGTTCGCACAGGGATTTATGGCCACGCTGTTCTTCGGCTGGCTGGCGCTCTATCTGCCGGAACTGTTTCCGACCCACGTCCGCGCCACGGGCAGCGGTCTCGCCTACAACTCGGGGCGCTTCGCCACGGCGTTTGGCGTGCTGGGCGCGGGTTTTCTCTTCAGCGCGCTCGGCGGCAGCTACCCGCGCGTGGGAACGATCTGCGCCCTGATCTACGCGCTCGGCCTCGTGGCCATCTGGTGGGCGCCGGACACGGGCGGAAAACCGTTGGAGGACTGAACCCATGTCGAAGGACCCGTCAGCTCACAGAATCTCCCGGCGCAACTTCACCCGCCGGCTTGCCGCCGCTTCGGCGGCGGGTGCTCTGCCGTGCGCGTTCGCGGCCGAGAAACCTCCCGTCGACGCGGAACTTCCCGCCCGCCTCGCCGCCGCGCGTCCGAGCCAGCTCGCCAGGCTGCCCGCTGATTTCAACGACCGCTTCGGGTCCACGCACGTCAGCGGCAAATATTGTCTCACGGAAAAGCCGTTCCTCCTCGAAGGCGCGGAGAAACTGCTCTCGCTCGGCACGCGCCTGGGCAAGTTCTGGTTCGAGCCTGCCAGGGCGCGGCGGTCGTATCCGTTTCACAGCCGGTGGGGCGACTGCAGCACGCTGGCGGAGCTGGCACGCTCGGAATACTTCTCGCAGCTCTGGCAGATGCCCTTCACGACATTCGTGCTCGAGACCACAACGCCGGCGGAGGAGGGCTGGCGCAAGGTCGGACTGCCCGATGATTTTTACGCCACGGTCACGCGCGAGTATTTCGACCTCACGGCCCACTTCTACCGCCTCTTCCGGGACCGCGTGGTGACGGTGGTGCTGCAAAACTGGGAGGGTGACTGGCTGCTGCGCTATCAGGACCCGAAGTGGAATCCGCCGCCGGCGGACTGGAGGCAGCGCTGCGAACAGATGCAGCGCTGGCTCGCCGCGCGGCAGGCGGGCGTCGCGAAGGCGCGCCTCGAATCGGGCGCCAGGGCGAAGTGCACCGTTGCTCACGCCGCCGAGGTGAACCGCGTGGACGACGCCTTCAGGGGCATCCCGACGATGACGCGCCATGTCCTGCCCGGCGTGGAGATGGATCTGGTTTCCTACAGCGCCTACGACGGGATGAACGGCGGCCCGGTGCACTTCTGGAAATGCCTGGAGGAAATCCGGGCGCACGCGCGCACCGGGCCGCTCTTCGGCCCCGGCGCGCTGGCCATCGGGGAGTTTGGGATTCCTGAAAACGTTTCGTCCGCACGAATCACCGAACGCTACGACGAGGCGCTTGGCGTGATGCTCGCGGCGAACGTCCGCCACGCCGCGCACTGGGAACTTTTCTGCAACGAGTTCAGGAATGAGCGCCAGCCTCCTCCCACACCCGTGAACGATCCGAAGCTGATGCGCGGCTTCTGGCTGGTGAAGCCGGACGGCTCCCTGAGCGAAGGAGGAAAATATTTCTCCGCGCTCTGGCAGCGAGCCAGGTGAATCCAACTGGTGAACCTTTATGAGTGAACCCTTCAAACTGACCCGCATCCCGTCGCTCAAGACGGTGGAAGATTTTCGAAAACACTGCGCCACGCTCGGCATCGACCTGCCGTGCGAGGACGGCATCGAGGCGGGCGCGGGCTCACCGCTCGCGCAGCCGGTCGCCGGCCCCATCATCAACGGCAAGCGCATCGGCAACCGCGTGGCCATCCATCCAATGGAGGGCTGGGACGGCACGACCACCGGCGGCCTGAGCGACGAGATGCGCCGGCGCTGGCAGCGCTTTGGCGAGAGCGGCGGGAAGCTGATCTGCGGCGCGGAGGCGATGGCCGTGCGGCCCGACGGACGCGCGAATCCAAACCAGCTCATCGTCATCGAGCAAAACAAGGCCGATCTCGCGGAGCTGGTGGGCATCTTGAAGAAGGCCCATCTGGAGCGCCACGGCACGACCGACGATCTGGTGATCGGCTTCCAGCTCACGCACTCGGGGCGCTTCTGCAAACCCAACGGGAAGACGGTCTATGAGCCGCGCGTGGCGTTCCGGCATCCGATCCTTGATCCGAAGTTCAAGGTCACGAGCGACGCGCAGGTGTTCACCGATGCGGAGATCGAGCGGCTGATCGGGGATTACGTCCGGGCGGCGCAGATGGCGTGGGACGTGGGCGCGGACTTTGTGGACCTCAAGCACTGCCACGGCTACCTGCTGCACGAGTTCCTCGGGGCGCACACGCGGCCGGGCAGGTTCGGCGGGAGCTTCGAGAACCGCACGCGCATCCTGCGCGACATCATCGCCGGCATCCGCGCGAGCGGAAACAAGATCGAGTTTGGCGTGCGCCTGAGCTGCTTTGACATGGTGCCGCACCGGCCCGACCCGGCATTGTCCGTGCCCGGCAGGCTCGGCCCCGGCATTCCGGAGGAACACGCGCATTGCCTCCCGTATCGCTACGGCTTCGGCGTGAACCAGGACGACCCGACGCAGATCGACCTCACGGAGACGTTCCAGTTCGTCGAGCTGTGCGCGCAGCTCGGCGTGAAGATTCTGAACACCAGCGCCGGCTCGCCCTATTACACGCCGCACCTCCAGCGCCCCGCCGCCTACCCGCCCAGCGACGGTTATCAGCCCGCGCATGATCCGCTGATTGATGTGGAGCGCCAGGTGCAGGTCGTCCGGAAGCTCAAGGCGCACCTCGCCCAACTCAAAACCCAAAACCCCAAACTCGAAACGCCCGTCTTGGTCGGCTCCGGCCTGAGCTACCTGCAGGAATACCTCCCGCACGTTTCGCAACACCTCCTCCGCCACGGCTGGGCCGACATGGTCGGCATCGGCCGCGCCGTATTGAGCTACCCGACCATGCTCGTTGATGCCGCGCAGAAGGGTGAGCTGGAGAAACGCTCGATCTGCCGCACGTTCAGCGACTGCACCACCGCGCCGCGCAACGGCCTCATCAGCGGCTGCTACCCGCTGGACAAGCATTACACCGCCAGGCCCGAGGCGCAGCAGATGAAGGAAATCAAAAAGCGCGTCGGGGCGTGAGACGTCCAAATTTTATGAAACTCCTGATTGCAGCATCCGCGTTTTGGTGTGGCGTTCTGGCGGCTGTCGGCGCGCCCCTGCCCGCCGACGATGGCTACCGGGGAATCTGGTATTTCAACCAGCCGACCAAGGACGAGTATCGCTACAAATACAGCGGGGGCTTCGCCACGTATCCGCAGCAGCACGCGCCCATCGCGATCTACTGCAAGGAGGCCGGGAAGACGTTTTTTGTTTACGGCGGCACGACAGCGCGCGGGGCGGACGACAAGCAGGAGCTGCTGCACATGATTTCGTTCTACGACCACAAGACCGGCTTGGTGCCGCGTCCGCGCATCCTGCTCAACAAGCGGACCGACGATGCGCACGACAACCCGACGCTGCAGGTGGACGACGCGGGGCACCTGTGGATCTTCTCGTCGTCGCACGGCACGGGGCGGCCTTCCTACATCCATCGCAGCACGAAGCCGTGGTCCATCGAGGATTTCGAGCGCGTCGCCGTGACGAATTTTTCCTACACCCAGCCGTGGCACATCCCGGGCAGCGGCTTCCTCTTCCTCCACACCCGCTACAATGGCGGCAAAAGCCTCGGCCTCTCCGCCGCGCGCTGCCTTTTCACGATGACGAGCGCCGACGGGCGCGTGTGGAGCGAACCGCAGATGCTCGCGGGGATTGAGTCGGGTGATTACCAGATCAGCTGGCGCTCCGGCTCGCGCGTGGCCACGGCGTTTGATTTTCATCCGAAGCCGACCGGCCTGAACGCGCGGGCGAACGTCTATTATCTGGAGACCTCCGACGTTGGAAAGACGTGGCGCAACGCGCGCGGTGAACCGGCAAAGCTTCCGCTCGGCACAGCCGACAATCCCGCGCTCGCCTATGATTCGCGCGCAGACGGCCTCCTGGTTTATCTCAAGGATCTGAACTTCGACCGCGCCGGCCGGCCTGTGATTCTGTTTCTCACGAGCAAGGGCTTCGAGCCCGGTCCCGAGAACGGCCCGCGCCGGTGGCAGACTCTCCGCTGGAGCGGCGGGGAGTGGATCCGCCGCCCGTTCACCACGTCGGCGAACAACTACGACCACGGCTCGCTCTACATCGAGCCGGATGGCTCGTGGCGCGTGATTGCGCCGACCGATCCCGGCCCGCAGCCCCACAATCCGGGCGGCGAAATGGTGATGTGGTCGAGCCAGGACGAAGGCGCCACATGGACGCGCGTGAAGCAGCTCACGCATGACAGCCCGCGCAACCACACCTACGCCCGCCGCCCTCTCAACGCGCATCCCGGCTTCTACGCGCTCTGGGCGGACGGCCACGGCCGCCAGCCGTCGGAGTCATTTCTCTACTTCACCAGCCAGCACGGCGACCACGTGTGGCGTCTGCCGATGAAAATGGAGGGCGAGTTTGCCAGGCCTGAAGCGGCGTGGTGAACTCGCCGGCGGACACGCCCATGAAAAACTCAACCCGTCTCCTCCTCGCCCTCCTTGCCAGCGCGAGCACGGCCGCCTTCGCCGCCGGCTCCGCGCCCGGCTTCCGCATCCAGCTCGACACGATCAGCCGCGGCTATGACGGCAAAACCTGCTGGGTGCATCCGCGCGCCGGAGCGATTCCCGGGGCGGTTCCCAGCGTGGTGCTCACGATGCAGAAGCTGATGCTCACGGGCAGCGACGTGTTTTTCGCGCTGAACGAAATGCGCACCGACGATCTCGGCAAAACCTGGCGCGGCCCGACCGAGCACGGGGAAACGCTCGGCCGGCGCACTGAACCCGGCGGCGTCATCGTCGCCGCGTGCGACTTCTGGCCCAAATGGCACGCAAAGTCCGGCAGGCTGCTCGGCATCGGGCACACCGTCCATTACCGCGACGAGAAGGCCATCGCCAATCACCAGCGCGACACGGCGTGGTCGGTTTACGATGCCCGGCGTCACACATGGACGCCGTGGAAAACGCTGGCGATGCCGCCGGACGCAAAGTTTTTCAACGCGGGCGCCGGCTGTGTGCAGCGCGTGGACCTGCCGGACGGCGACATCCTCCTGCCGGTTTATTACGGCGCGAAAGACCAGCCCTCACGCGTCGCGGTGCTGCGGTGCGCCTTCGACGGGACCACGCTGCGCTACGTGGAGCAGGGCAACGAACTCGCGGTGGACATCGCCCGCGGGCTGCACGAGCCGTCGCTCGCGAGTTTTGGCGGCCGCTACTTTCTCACCATCCGGCAGGACAACACGGGCTACGTGACGGGCAGCAGGGACGGCCTGCACTTCGGCCCGCTGCAGGAGTGGCTCTGGGACGACGGCACGAGCCTGGGCAGCTACAACACGCAGACACACTGGGTCACGCACACCGACGGGCTGTTCCTCGTTTACACGCGCAGGGGGGCGAACAACGACCACGTCTTCCGGCACCGCGCGCCGCTGTTCATCGCACAGGTGGACCCGAGGAAACTCCGCGTCCTCCGCAGCACCGAGCGCGTGCTGGTGCCCGAACGTGGCGCGAGGCTGGGCAACTTCGGCGTGACCGAGGTCAGCGAAAACGAGACATGGGTCACGGTCGCCGAGTGGATGCAGACCTGGGGACCGAACTACGTCATGCCGCCGGACAACAAATACGGCGCGGACAACAGCGTCTACGCCGCGCGCATCCTCTGGGACAAACCCAACCGCGACTGGAACCGGCGGTGATCGGAACCGGCCGGGCCGCTGCACAGCGCGGCTCCCATTCGCTCCTCGACGACGACGCGCTTCGCTGCTGTCATCGCGGCACCATGAATCATGTGTTTCCGCTCTGTCTCGCCCTGGTGGTCTCGCTGGCTGTTCCGGCCCGTGCGGCGGACGGCTTCGCCTTCGCGGACACGCCCGGCAAACATCTCGACGTGACGGCGGGCGGCAGGCCGCTCGTGCGCTTCATGTATGCCTACGACCCGGCCACGAAGGAGTCGCTGCACGACACCTACAAACCCTTCCTCCATGTCTTCGCCCCCGGCGGCGACAAGCTCATCACCAAGGGGCCGGGCGGACAGTTCACGCACCATCGCGGCATCTTCATCGGGTGGAACAAGATCGCCTTCAACGGCAAAAGCCATGACCGCTGGCACATGACCGGCGGCGAGCAGGTCCACCAGAAATTCCTCAGGCAGGACGCCGCCGCCGGCCGGGCCACGTTCACCGCACTCATCCACTGGAACGACGCGGAGAAGCAGGCCTTCCTCGTGGAGGAGCGGACGTTCACCGTGCGCCGCGTGCCGGCCGGGACGTTGATTGATTTCAGCGCGAAGCTCTCCGCTCCGCGCGGCGACGTGAAACTGGACGGCGACCCGGAACACGCGGGCGTTCACTTCCGTCCCGCGAACGAACTGGACCCGAAGGGCACCGTTTACTCCTTCCCGACGGAGAAACCCGACGCGCACAAGGACACGGACTATCCGTGGGTCGGCGAGACGTTCATGCTCGATGGCGCCGCCTACAGCGTGGTGGAGATGAACCATCCGGGGAACCCGGCCGGCACGCGCTGGTCCGCCTACCGCGACTACGGGCGCTTCGGCGCGTTCCCGGTGGCGGAGATCAAGCAGGGCGGCGCGTTCACCTTCAACTACCGGTTCCTCATCGCGAACGGCGAGCTGCCCGGCGCGGAGGTGATCAACCCGCTTTACTCCGAATTCACCGGCACCAGCGCGCCCGCCGCGAAGGTGACGAAGGTTCCCGCTGAACAGCCCAAACCCGCCGCCAGGAAGAAGGACGGGAAGAAGTAGCCGCCCGTGGCCGCGCCCGTGAGAGCGCGAGGCTCGACCGCCCAAATCCCCGCTCGCCTTCACCCGCCGGTGCGCCGTAGCGTTTCCGCGATGGCCGCACTGCCCAAACCGGAAGTCATCCTCACGCATGAGAGCGACCTCGATGGTCTGCTCTCCGGACTCTTGCTGCGCCGGCTCGCGCGCAAGCTCTTCGATCAGGACATCCGCATCGAGGCCCACCACTACAACTCCTGGAAGCAGCGCCAGCTCCGCGAGCGCACGGCCTGGGTGAGCGACTTCAGCTTCGAGCCGCGCATGGACCGGCCCGACTGGCTCATTCTTGACCATCACGTCACCGAGACTCCCGCCAAGCAGGCGCACCTCATCCACGACCTCGGCAAGTCGGCGGGCCTGCTCTGCTACGAACTCTGCCGCGAGCACGGCCTTGCCAAGCCCGGGCTGGACCGCCTCGTGCATCTCAGCAACGTGGTGGACCTGTATCTTGTCGAGGACCCGGACTTCGACCTGGCCTGCGATTACGGGAACCTCGTGAAGACCTACGGCTTCTGGAACATGAACGCGCTCATCGAGGGCAATCCGGAACGCCTGCTCGACCACCCGCTGCTCGAAGTGATGGCCGTGAAGCGCCGCGTGGAAGACCCGCTGGGCTTCGACTGGAGCCGCAAGAACGTCGTGGACATCAGCCCGACCGTCGGCTTCGTGGACACCGTCGTGGGCAACTCGAACAGCGTCGTCCACCGGCTGCTCTCGGAGAAGGCCACGCCCTACACCGTCCTGGCCACGCTCTTCGTGAAATCCAACCGCACGGTCATCGCCAGCTTCCGCAGCGAGAACGGCGAGGCGCTCAAGATCGCTCAGCAGTTCCAGGGCGGCGGCCATGCGAACGCCTCCGGCGCAACGCTCCCGCGCTCGGTCACTTCGCTGGAAGACGCCGTCCTTTACCTCCGCAGCGTGCTCGCGCCGGCCCCGAAGAAGGGCGGCAGCCTCACCAGCCTCGAACAGGCCTTCGCCTTGCTGGAAGGCCCGGCGTCAGGCGGCTGACGCGGCGCGACTCACGGCGTCGGCTTGAGAAACAAGTCCAGCACCGTGCGCGCGTTTTTCGCCGAGCGGGTCAGCGCACCGTGGCCTTCCTGCGGGTCCTCGATGGCTTCCACGACAATCGCGCCCTGCTCCTTGAGCCATCCCGCCGCGCGCCTCATGCCGGGGATGCCGTCGCGGTCGGGATTGGGATCGCGCCCGCCGGCCACGGTGATCCAGCGCGTCCCTTGCAGCGGACGCCGGCCGAACGCGCCGCTCCCAATCGCACGCGTGGGCGGATAGTCAAGGCCCACGCCGCCGGAGTTCGCCACCACCAGCGAGAAGTAACGCCTGCCGCGCCCGGCATCGAGCGCGGCCACGGCATACGAGTTCGCCGAGCCGCGGCTGAAACCGTGCAGCATCGCCGTGCCGGGCTGGACGCCGAGCTTTTGCAGCGCGAGGTCAATCTCCCGGTAGAGTTGCTGCGGCGCGTAGTAGGCGTCCGTCCGGTCGCCCGCACCGAGCCACCATTGCACGCACACGAGGCCCACCTCGCGGCCCTTCACGTGCGGATGCCAGAGCGCGAGATCATCCGTGGCGAAGCCCTGCGTGCCGTGCAGCGACACGATCCAGCGCTTCGGCTCCGGCACCGCGCGCCACACGACGAGGAAGCTCTGCCCGTCCGACGTGGGCACAAAGTCCGGCCTGAGCTTCGCGGCGTCGGCGAACCAGTGGCCGCCCTGGGCCTTGCGGAACAGCTCCGCCGCGCGGCCCGTGAGCGGCGGTTCGGCGGCGGAGACGCGGAGGCAAGCGAGGGCAACGAGGAGTGGGATGAGCTTTTTCATAGCGTGTGGCCGGAGACAACTCGCGCCTCATTGAAGCAAGGCCCCCGGCCTCCTGTCAGTCTGAATCCGCCGCGCGTTCCGCCGTCCATTTCTCCCACATGAAGCTCCTGTCTTCCCTGCTCCTGGCCGTCTGCGCGTTTCCCGTCCTCGCTGAGAACTGGCCCGGCTGGCGCGGCCCGCGTGGCGACGGCACCAGCCTGGAGAAGAACGTCCCGGTGAAATGGAGCGGCACCGAGAACGTGCTGTGGAAGACGCCGCTCGCCGGCGGGCACGCTTCGCCCATCGTGTGGGGTGACCGCCTGTTCACCGTCGGCGTGGTCGCGGAGACCGAAGGCCGCAACCTCATCTGCCTCGACAAGCGGAACGGCAAAGTTCTCTGGGAGCAGGTGGTCGTGAAGTCGCCGTTGGAGAAGAAGCACCGTGAGAACAGCCACGCCTCCAGCACGCCCGCCACGGACGGCAAGCTCATCTACGTCGCATTCCTCGACGTGCAGGACATGGTGGTGGCCGCGTATGACTTCAACGGGAAGCAGCAGTGGCTCGCGCGCCCCGGCGTCTTCAAGAGCGTCCACGGCTTCTGCACCTCCCCGATTCTGCACAACGACAAGGTCATCGTGAACGGCGACCACGACGGCGAGAGCTACCTCGCCGCGCTTGACAGGGCCACCGGCAGGACGCTCTGGAAGGTGCCGCGCGCGAACCACACCCGCAGCTACTGCGCGCCGCTCATCCGTCAGCTCTCCGGCCGCACGCAGATGATCCTCGCCGGGGACAAGTCCACCGCCAGCTATGACCCCGACACCGGCAGGGTCCACTGGTATTTCAAAGGCCCGACCGAGCAATACGTCGCCTCGCTGGTTTACAACGAGCGCGCCGACCTGCTCTTCCTCACCGCCGGATTCCCGCAGCATCACCTCTTCGGCCTGCGCCACAACGGCGTCGGCGACCTCGGTGACATCTACCACCAGGCCGAGGTGACCCACCCGCAGGTCGCATGGCATCACACCAAGGCCAGCATGGTTTCCTACGTCCCCTCGCCCATCAGCGCAGGCGACTACTTCCTCATCGTCTCCGACACGGGCCACGCGAACTGTCTTGTCGCCAGGACCGGCGAACCGCTCTGGCAGGAGAAGATCGGCCGCAGTCACGCCTCGCTCGTGTCCGCGAACGGGCTGGTCTATTTCCTCAACGACGACGGCGTGGCCTTCGTGGTGAAGCCGGGCAAAAACTACGAACTGGTCGCGCGCAACGAACTTGGCGAGCCGACCTACGCCTCGCCCGCCATCAGCGACGGCAAGCTCTACCTGCGCGGTGACAAACACCTCTTCTGTATCGGGGCGGGGGCGGCCAAGACGGCGCTGCGCTGAACTCGCGCGGACCTACTGCGGCAACTGCAGATGAACCACGCCGCTGTGGTTCTGTCCGAGGAAGTAGCCGGAGGTCCAGCCGACCTTCTGGAGCAGTGCGCCACGGAAGGCGGTCTCCTGCTTCGTCGTGGGATGGATGAAGGTGCCTTCCACAAAGCCGGTGTCCGGGCGGAAGTTCCAGGCGAAGTGCTGGAGCGTCTGGTAGATCGGCGAGCTGGCCGTCATCGGCAGGCCGGAGTCGCCGAGGACGATCTTGTCGAGGTTTCCGCCGCTCAACATCCCGCCGATGCGGCGGTCGCCGCTGATGGCCGCGCCGCCGGTGGGCGTGTAGAGCGTGCCGAAAAGGTGGCGGCGCGTGGAGAAGCCGTAGGGATAGTAACGGTCCTGGGGCGCCAGCGGCTTGTGCCAGATGACCTCGCCAAAGGCGTCGAGCCGGGCGTTGTTCGTCATCGTGATCCAGCCCAGCAGCATCCCGCGTCCGCCCGCCAGCGGGACGTGCAGCGGCCAGAGACCGTTGCGGCCCATCACGGCCTCGTGCCGCACGGGCGTGCCGTCGGGCAGTTCGCCGGCGAACTTCACGTTGCCCGCGCGGTCCACCACGATCTCACCGAAGGCGTCGCCGCCGGGGCTGGCTGCGGAGTTCGTCGCCGTGGGCATCACGAAGGTGTAACGCCCCGCCAGCGGAGCCGGGTTGCTGCGTCCGTCGAAGACCTGCCGGTAGGCGAACATCTCGACGCCCTGGCCGTCGTCGATGAAGCGGCCCATGAGCCGCTCGCCGGCGACCGTGTCGAGCTGCAGCGAAACGGTCAGCGTCGGCAGGCCAGCGCGCACGACGGACGCCGTGGCCTGGCCATTGAGATCGAAGCGCCCGCTCAAGGCGTGGCTGGCCACTCCCTGCCGCAGGAAACCGGTGAACGAACCGTCCAGCCCGACCTCAAGCTGGAAGAAGCCGCATCTGGCGGGCACGAGCGAATTGGTGGGATACACCAGCCCGTTGAACATGCCCCGGCTCAGGCTCGCCACGCGGGGCGCGAAGTTCGCCTCCAGCAGCAGATTGGTCTGCATCACGAACTGCAGCACCGGCGAGGCACCGCCCGCACCGCCGCTCCAGCCGGTGAAGACATGGCCGGCCACCGGCGTGGCCCGCATTTCGTAGAGCCCGCCGACATCCAGCAGCCGCCCGTTCCAATCCGGCTCCACCGCGCCCGCGCCGTTCACCCGCACCGTCAGCGGGCTGGCCACGGAGTAGTAGAACGAGCGCAGCAGCGGCTGCGACTGGTTGCCCGCCTGGTCCACGGCGCGGACATGGACGTGGTTGGCCCCCGGCCGGGCCGAGGCCTCGAAAATCCAGCTGTCCGTGCCCTGGGCAACCGCCCACGGTCCGTCGTTGACGGAAAACTCGATGCGCGCCACGGCCAGGTTGTCGCGTGCCGCGCCCTGCACCGTGAACACCGGGGAGGCGAGCCGCGTGCCTTCGGCAGGAGACAGGATGGCAACCTCGGGCAACTCGCGCTCCATGTTGTAGCCGAACTGGAAGTTGGCCGAGAGCACCGTGCCGGTGCGCATGACGAAACGCAGCACGGGGGAATTGGTTTCGATGCTGCCGGTCCAGCCGAGGAACACCGCGCCGCGCGAGGGCTGCGCCTCGATGGTGTAGGTCTGGCCGACGTCGAGTTCCGCGCCGTTCAGATCGGGGCTGATGCGGCCCGCGCCCGTGGCATACACGCGAATGACAGCCTTGGTGCGGCCCTGGATGATCTCGATGGGCGCGTTGCCCTGGAGATCTATGATGCCCTGCGTGCCGGTCTTGCCGGGGCGCATCTCGCGGACCTCACGCGGGGCGGCGGGCGGCTGCGGCATGCCCGGGAGGTTCGTCTGCACGGCCAGCGCGCGCGGGAGGAAGAGGTTGCCCTGGTTCGTGACGGGCGCGTATTGCACGCGCGGGAAATTCGTCGCCATCACGCCTCCGGGCGCAAGCCCGGCCGGGACCTGCACCGGGGCCTGGGCCGCCTTCGGATCGCGCACGACGATGTTGTTCGGCGGCCATTGAGCGGCGGGCCGCTGCGGCGGGGCGGTCTGCGCGGCCTGCTGCTGGTCTTTCTTGCTCCGGATGAAGAAGCCGCCCACCCGCGACCAAAAGCCGGGCTGCTCCGGCTTTGACTGCTCGACGGCGGCCTCGGGGACGGGCTGCACGGCCTGAGGAATCGTCGCCTGCGGCACGGCGGGCTGGACAAATTGTGGCTGTCCCTGCGCCATCGCGGCGCGCTGCTTGATCAACTCAATCTGATCGGCCAGCGGATCGACGGTCGGCTGGGCCGGCGTGAAGAACGAAGGGGAAGGCTGGGCCGGAGCCGCAGGACGGGCCATTTCGGAGGAATCAGAAATGATCTTGAGCGGAACACCCGGAGCGGTGACCACCGGAGCCGTCACGACCGGAGCTGCCTCTGCGACAACCGGCCGGGACGGAGCAGGCACCGCTGCGATTGCCAGAGGAACCGGCGCGACCGGGGCCGCGACATCTGGCGCGGCGGGGGCTTCCGACGTGACCCTGACCTTCGGCTCGGACGAGCCGCCGCCCAGAAGACGACGGAAGAAACCGCCCGGCACCGGCTCCCATTTCTGGCGCTCGGCCTCGATGCGGCGGCG
>JBAYGL010000094.1:0-13550 GCA_041666725.1 Limisphaerales bacterium | reverse complement strand
TGATCTCCGCCAGCGCGTCGAAGGCTTCGCGCATCGTCCAGTTGCCCGCCGCATGGCCGAGGATGTAGCGCTCGCCGATGCGGCCCTTTTCCGCCGCGAGGATGTGCCCGACCGCGACGTCGCGGACGTGGACCCAGTTCAGGCCGGTGTCCAGGTAGGCGGGCATCGCGCGGTTCAGGAAGTCCACGACGATCTTGCCGGTGGGTGTGGGCTTCAGATCACGCGGGCCGACCGGGGTGCTTGGATTTACGATGACGACGGGCAGGCCTTTTTTTACCAGTTCGCGCGCGACGCCCTCGGCGTGCCATTTGGAGAGCTTGTAGTGGTTGCTCATCTGCGCCTCGGACACGGGCGTGTCCTCGTCCGAGGGCACGGTCGCGCCGTTCGTATCCTGGGGCAGGCCGATGCAGCCGACGGTGCTGGTGTAAACGATCCGCGAACAGTCGGCGAGGAACGCGGCTTCCAGCACGTTGCGCGTGCCGTCCACGTTGGCGGCATACATCGGTTCGTAATCCGGCAGCCAGAGGTAGTAGCTGGCCGCCATGTGGAAACACCAGTCAAAGCCCTTCATGCCGGACTGGAGCAGCTTGCGGTCGCCGAGATCGCCTTCGATGAGTTCGTAATCCGCGCCCTCGAGTCCGCGCAGGTCCGCACCGTGCCGTGCCAGCACGCGGACGCTGTGGCCGCGCTGGCACAGTTCATGGACTAGATTGGCTCCGATAAAGCCGGAGCCCCCGGTGACAAAGCACTTCATTGTTCTCTGGCGCCGCAGCGCAACGAGCCCAAAGTCTGGCCGGACGGTCTGGCCCGCACAAGTCAAACGAACGGCCAATTACCGGGGCATTCCCGCCAATTTTCCGCTCTTCACGCCGCCGTTTCGCTGCTCTGCTGGCGGCGTGCATCGCTCTGAAATCCGGCGCTGGCTGGCTGTCCTGTTGGGCTGCGCCGCCCTGGGGCGCGGCGTGGCGGCGGAAGGCTTTGTCCCGCCGGATGAGTCGCTTTACGCGATGGGCCGCTATGTCTATGAACGCAACTGCCTCGTCTGCCACGGGCGCTGGGGCGAGGGCGACGGCGAGCTGACCAGGGGGATGTTTCCCAAGCCGCGCAAGTTTTCGACCGGCATCTTCAAGTATCGCTCCACGCCCGCCGGCTTCCTGCCCACCGATGACGATCTCATCCGCACCATCCGCGGCGGGCGGGCGAACACATCGATGCCCTTCTTCGCGCAACTCTCCGACCGCGAGGTCCGTGCCGTGGTGGAGTTCATCAAGTTCTTCTCGCCCAAGTGGCGCAAGCCGGAGAACTACGCCGCGCCGGTGAAGCTCCCGGAGCCGCCCGCGTGGCTGGGGAACGAAGCCGGGGCGGCTCCGCGTGCCGCCAAAGGCCGCGCGGTTTTCGTGCTGGTATGCGCGACATGCCACGGTGAGAAGGCCGACGGCAAAGGCCCCGCCAGCGCGGGGTTGAAGGACGCGTGGGACGATCCCGCCCCGCCCGCCGACCTGCGCGCGCCCGCGCTGCGCAACGGTCGCACGCCCGCCGACCTTTTCCGCGTGCTGACCCTCGGCATCCACGGCACGCCGATGGCGTCGTTTGCCGAGGCGTTGACGGAGGAGCAGCGGTGGGAACTCGCCGCCTTCATCGGCACGCTGCATCTGCCCGGGGCGGTAAAACGGTGAGCCGGTTTTAACGCCGGGTCTCGTTGAAGCCCGGTGGCAGCGGGGGCTGCGGACCGGCCCCGGGCGGCAGTGGTGGAAACTCAATCACCACCCTCCGCCACGCGGCCCGCTCGGACTCGGACATCTTCTGCCATCGCTCGGCGTTGGCGTAGAACTGCGCTTGTTGTTCCTGCGTCATCTTGCCGAGCTTCTTCAGCGCTTCGAGGCAGGCGGCGCGCTCGGTGGTCGTGAGATGCTCGAACTGGTCCAGCGTGCGCGTGGCCTCCGCACGTTTCTGCTCGGGCAGGGCGGCCACGACCCGTGTCTTCGCCCGCTCGTCGAGCCGGAAGTAGTGCGTGAAGTTGTCGATCAACTGCTCGCGCTGCCGGGCGTCGAGCCCCTGCCACTGCGTGATGTCGTCCGGCAGCTTGGGCTCCAGGCCCGGCGGCAGCGGCGGAAACGCGTTCAAGACGGCGGGCCGTGTCATCGCCTGGAGCAGCCGCTCGTTGGCGAGGATTTCACGCTGAATTTCGGCGGGCAGCCGGTCCCACGCCGCGAGCCGCTCCTCGACCAGCGGGCGGAAGCTTTCCGGGACTGCCGCAAGCCGGGGCGCCCGCGCTGCCGGCGCGGTGTTGAGCAGCGGGTTCAGGTGGTAGCGCAGCTCCGTGGCGCGCAGCCGCGACTCGCGTTCAGCCGGCGGAAGCGTGTCGTATTCCCGGAGGCGCGTGGAGAGCACTTCTCGCAGGCGGATTGGCTTGGCGGCCAGTTCCGTGGCCCGCGCATCCGTCCGCATCGCCAGCAGGCCTCGGAAGACCGCGACGGGGTTGCGTTCGCCGTCGCCTGGCTCCGCCGCGCGGGCGACGGTGAGCGCCAGCAGCAGGACACCCAGTTGGAATCCGTGACGCATCATTCAACGTTCCCGTTCAAACGCCGCCAGCAGTTCCACATCCGCCGCCGACTGGTTCAGGCGGCTGATGGCCTCAAAGTCCTTGAGCAGCGCGACGTCGGGCAGCCGTGCGAGCGTGGTGACCTGCTCGATGCCCCGGGCCAGCTGCGTTTGCGTGCGGGCCCGGCGGCCCTGAAGAATCATCACCGCCGTCAGCAGCAGCACGGCGAGCGCGAACTGTTGCGCCAGCGACGGCCAGCGAAGCCAGTTGCGCCAGCCTGCTTCGGTCCGAGCCGGGCGTCGCCCGGCGGCCTCGATGTCCTGCCAGACGCGGGCCATGAAGTTGGAGGGCGTCGTCGCCTGGGGCAGCCGGTGGAGCGCGTCGCTCAGGGTGGCTTCCTCCGCCCAACGCGCGCGGTCGGCGGGGTGTGCGGTCAGCCAGCCGTCGAGGCGCGACTGCTCGTCCGGCGTCAGCGGTCGCTTGTGCCGGAGGGCGAGGAGTTCTTCAAACATCACGTCATTCATGGTCGCCTTTGGTTTGAAACCCGCGGCGCGGGCAAAGTTGCTCGGTTCATTCGTCATTCCATTCACCGGTGCGGAGATAGGGTTTGAGGCGCGCCTTGAGCGTCTCGCGGGAGCGGTGGATGAGGGATTTCACCGCCGAGAGCGAGCAGTCCAGCACCTCCGCGATGTCTTCGTAGGCCATTTCCTCGCGCTGCCACAGCAGGAGCGCGGTGCGCTGGTTCTCCGGCAGGGCGGCGACGGCTTCGGACACCTTGGCCTCCAGTTCGCCCCGCAGCAGCGTGTCCGGCGCGGCGGCTTCACGCTTGTCCTCGATGCCGTGTCCGCGCGGCTCGTCGCTGTCGGAGTGGGCCGGGGCGTCGAGCGAATCGGCGGGGTGGCGGGAGCGGCGGCGCAGCTCGTTCAGGCAGAGGTTGCGCGCGATGGTGAAAAGCCAGGTGGAAAACTTGGCCGCCGGTTCGTAGCGCGCGGCGGATTTCCAGACCTGGACGAAGACGCCCTGCGCGAGATCCTCCGCCTCCGCGCTGTCGGGCAGGGTGCGGAAGATGAAGTTCAGCACCGGCTGCTGGTAGCGGGCGACCAGCTCCTCGAACGCCGCGCGGTCCCCGCGCTTGACGCGGAGCATCAGCGCGGCATCGGGATCGGTGGCGACGGGCACGGCTTGATCGTAGCAAACACCGGAGGCGGCGGAAAGTTTGCTGTCGAGGCTCGAAGGATCGTCCCGTTCGCGTGCAAAGTCCGTGACTAACCGAACTTCGCCCGTCGTCGGTTCCTCGCTTGATCATTCGCACGCTCATCTCCGCCCTCCTCGCCTGCGCCCATGCTGCCGTGGCCGCCGGTGTGACCCGTGTCACGGCCAGCGCCACGGAATTGCAGTTCAGCGTGGATGCTCCCGCCACCGGCTTGAGCCTCGTGGAGCTCGCGCCCAGCGAGACGAATGCCAGCGCCGGCACGGTCGTCGTCAATCAACTGGCCGCCGGTTCGCCGGTCCGCGTTCCGCGCTTTGACGGAGCACGCGACCGGCTTTACTCCGGATTTGTTGCGACGCGGGCCGGGGCGGCCGGTCGGTCGGCGGTCGGCGCACTTCGTTTTGTCGAGGACGTGGGCAGCCTCGCCCGCAACCAAGAGCCGTATCCGACACCCGTGAGCAAGAAGGGCATCCAGGTCCAGATGGTGGATGATGCGCTCGCGCTGGGCATCCGGCATTGCACATTGAACTTCAATCTTGCCGGATTGATTCAACTTCAGCCGCAACCCGACTCGCTCAAGTGGGAGTCTGACGGGCGGACGTATTACTTCAACCGCCGTTACCTCGACTCGATCCCGGTGAAGCGTCTTTCCGACGCCGGCGTGATCGTGAACCTCATCCTGCTGCACTACCTCGGCCACGCGGACTTGGACGCGTTCATGAAGCACCCGCGCTGCGACCCGGCCACGCCGAACCATCTCACGGCCTTCAACACCGTCACGCCCGACGGCCTGCGCCACTACAAGGCCGCGATTGAGTTCCTGGCCGACCACTACTCCGGCACCAACACCGCGCACAGTCGCGTCTGGGGCTACATCGTCGGCAATGAAGTCAACGCGCACTGGGAGTGGTATAACGCCGGCCAGGCCACGCGCGCTGAAATTGCCGCCGACTACCTCCGCACGGTCCGCGTGACGCACACCGCAGTCCGCAAATCCTCCGCGCAGGCCCGGGTCTATCTTTCGCTCACCCATTTCTGGGACCGTGTGATGCGGAACAACCCGCTTCATTATTGCGAGGGCAGGGGACTGGTCGATGATTTCAACCGCCTTGCGAAGGCCGGCGGTGACTTTGACTGGCACCTGGCGTTTCACCCGTATCCCGAGAACCTCTTCGAGCCGCGCACATGGCTGGACAAGCAGCCCACGCCGCGCGAGGACACGCCGAAGATCACCTTCAAAAACCTTGAAGTGCTCGACGCCTACTTCCGCCGCCCTGAGCTGCTTTACCGCGGCCGGCCGCGCCGCATCATCCTTTCCGAGCAGGGCTTTCACTGTCCTGACAAGCCGGACGGCGAGCTGTGGCAGGCGGCGGCCTACTGCTATGCGTGGAAGAAGGTCGAGGCGCTCGCGGGCATTGATGCGTTCATCCTCCATCGTCATGTGGACCACGGGCACGAAGGGGGACTGAACCTTGGTCTTTGGACGCGCCAGCCGGGTTCCATCGCCACGCCGGGCCGGCCCCGGAAGATTCACGAAGCCTTCAAGGCCGCCGGCACACCGGAGTGGGAAGCCGCCTTCCGGTTCGCGCTGCCGGTCGTCGGTCTGACGAACTGGTCGCAACTGCACCCGTGATCCACGCCGGGCGGAGCGATGCAGTTAAAGCGACAGGAGCGCGGCATTCATGCCGCAGAGACGGGCGGTCATCTGTAGCGTGCGTTCGTCCCGACACTTCAGATGCGCCCACACTTTGAGTTTCCCCCGTCGGACCGGGAGATGTCGGTCCAGCCCCAGCCTGGCCCGCGTTTCTGCGGCATGAATGCCGGGCTCCAACTGCATCGTCCTGGATCAATCGAGTCGCAGGACACGGTAGAAACGCGTGTTCGGAGCGGATGAAGGATCCGTCTGGACCGTGCTGAGGGCGGCGGCGGTAATTGGGTTGCCGAGGTTTTGCCAGGAGGTTGCGGCCAGCCCGTCCTTGAACTGCACCTGATAGCTGCGATCCACGACGGTTTCCCACGAGATGATGCGGGCGTTGCCGCTGGGCGCGACGCCGACGGTGAAGGGGGCAAGCAGCTCACGCACGGTCTGGTTGTAGGTGTCGGCGACGATGAGGTGTCCGCGGGCGGCGATGGCAAGGCCGTAGGGATTGAAGAAGCGGGCGAGGCCGTTCACGCCGTCCGATGCGCCGTCCGCGCCGACGAGGCCGGCGATGGTGCTGACGCGACCATCGGGCGTGAGGCGGCGGATGGTGTGGTAGGCGGCGTCCGCGATGTAGAGCGTGCCGTTCGGAGCGAGCGCGAGCTCGGCAGGCTTGCCGAAGCGGGCGGAGGCAGCAGGGCCGTCAGCGGAGCCATCCTGGCCGGCGGCTCCGGCGATGGTGGTGACGACACCGGCGGCGGTCACGCGACGGAGGGTGAAGTTGTTCGCGTCGGAGACGAAGAGCGAGCCGTCCGGCGCGAGTGCGAGGCCGACGGGGCTGTTGAAAAACGCGTTGGTCCCGGTGCCATCGGCGGAACCGAACGTCTCCGGGTTACCCGCGAGAACGGAGACGGTGCCGTTGGTGGCGAGGGCGCGGATGAGGTGGCTGCCGCTGTCGGCGACGAAGACGGTGCCGTCGGGCGCGACGGCGAGGCCGAGGGGTTGGTTGAAGCGGGCAGCGGCGGCGGAGCCATCGGCGTAGTCCGCGTTGCCAGCGGAGCCAGCGAGCGTGGTCACGACGCCCGCGAGCGTGACGCGGCGGACGGTGTGGTTGCCGGTGTCGGAAACGTAGAGCGCACCGTCGGGGCCGAGTGCGAGGCCGGTGGGGCTGTCGAAGCGGGCGCTGGGGCCGGAGCCATCAGCGGAGCCGGGTGTGCCGAGCAGGCCGGCGAGCGTGGTCACGACGCCGTTGGTGGCGATGCGGCGGAGGGCGTGGTTTTGGTTGTCGGCGACGAAGATGGTGCCGTCAGGAGCGATGGCGAGACCGGCGGGGTCGTTGAAGCGGGCGGTGGTGTTGGTGCCGTCGAGGGAGCCGGGAGTTTCGGGGAGGCCGGCGAGTGTGCGGACGGAGTCTTGGGCGAAGGCAGAGAGGGTGAGGAGGAACAGTGCGGAGAAAGCGAGGGCGAGGTGGCGCAGCGATGGAGCGCGGACGCCTACGTCCGCAGCAGGCTTACACGGACGTAGGCGTCCGTGCTCCATGCGCGTGCGCATGCTTCGCGCCCCCTCACCCCGCCCCCCCCCGATGGGGGCGAGGGAGGAGATGGCGGGCGAGCACCCGGAACGAGCCTCGGCGCAAGGGGCGTTTTGGAGTCGCAGATTCATTGACCACGACGGACTAGACGGTCGTTGCTGGGGCGAGTGGGCTGGGGCTCGGGTTCGGATTTGAAGGCGGTGGGTTGCTTTAGCTTCGTGCCGGAGGCGGCGAGGAGTTCGCCGTCTTTCAGGGTGACTTCCTCGACTTTGTAAAGCGGGCCGGTGCGTTTGGATTTGAGGTCGCTGGGGGTGGGCCCGGCGAAGTGGCGGAAGAACTTTTGCATCTCGTCCATGGTGAACGGGCGCGAGCCGCGGCGGCCGAAGACGACGGTCTGGTTGCCGGTCTCGTCCACCACGCGGTCGCGGTCGAGGCCGCGCGAGACGGCGACGGCGGGGCCGTGCGTGGGGTAGGTGGCGATGAGTTTGGGACTCGGCATGGGGCTGAAGCCCATGTGCGTCGGGACGTTCTCGGGCGAAATCATCTGGAGCACGCGCAGGCCGTTTTTGCCGTCGGCGACGAGGGCGAACATCGAGGCGTTGACCGAGCCGATTTGCACGGCGCGCGTGTCGTTGAGCTTGCCGTCGGCGTTGAACATGCGTTCCAGGCGCGGCTTCTCGGGGTTGCTGATGTCAATGAACGCGAGGCCCTCCGCGCCGTTCGCCACGTAGGCGTAGGTGCGCGCGTGGTAGAAGCGCTGGGCGTTCTTGAGCGGCACGGTCGCGCCGGAGATGAGGCGGGGCTTGGTCGGGTCGGTGATGTCCACGACCTTGAAGCCGTCGTCGTCGGTCACGTAGGCGTAGCGGAACTGCACGCTGACGGCGCGCGGGTTCTTGAACTCGCCGCTGCTCAACTCGGCAACGAGCTTCGGCGCTTCGAGCTTGTCGTTGTGCAGGCCGAGGACGAACAGGCCCTTCTTCGCGACGACGAAGAGGTTCGTGCCGGCCATGTGGGAGTGCATCGCGCCGGCGAGCTTGCCGTCGGGGTTGAAGCGGATGGTCTTGAGATCCTTGTCGAGGAAGTTGTTGTTCGGGTTGCCGTCCACGAGCGTCGCGACGGTGGTCATCACGAGGCCTTCTTCGCGGTCGGTGATGAAGACCCACGCGTAGATGAGGCTGATGGGCTGCTCCTGGTTTTCCGGCAAACGCTGCCGCGTCGGGTCCACACCCAGCGTGCTCGGCAGCGTCACACTGGTCGCATACTTGGTGCGGAGGTAAGTGCGCTGCCCAAGCGGCGAAACCGGCGCGGTCACGATGCGTTCGCTAAAACCCTTCTGGTCAATGTTCGCGACATCGAAGACCTCGAAGCCGTCCGAGCCGTTGGCGGTGTAGAGGTATTCACCGCGCAGGGTGAGGTCCAAAATCTCCTTCGCGTGGTGGTGATGGACGAGGTCGTTGCCGTCCTGCTTCTCGGGGAGAACGCCTTTGTTCGTTTCGACGTGGCGCTTGAAATTGTCCGGGTAGGCGAGGCGATGCAGGTAGCTGCCGATGGCGGCCTGCGGTTCCTCCTGCTCGGTCCAGACCACGCCGTAGAGGCCGTCCTTGCCCGCGCCCACGTAGGCGTAGCGGCCGAAGAAGTTCACCGTGCCGGTGCCGAAGCCGAGCAACGAAGTCATCCACGCGTTGTTGCTGTTGTCGGCGGCGAGGTGGCAGTCGGTGCAGCCCTTCGTGGTGCCGACGCCGCTGGTCGTGTGCGGCAGGTGCGGGTTGTAGGCCTGGCCGCTGTAGCCCTCGGCACTGACGGTCTGCTGCTGCGAGTAAATCCATTCGCGGTTGCTGTTCTGCGAGCCGACGATGACCGCGCTGGAGGAACGCACCACGGCGACGCGGTTGCTCTTGTAGCTGGCGTCCACGCCGAGCTGGAAGACGTCATCGCGGACGACCTGCGGGTTGTAGCCGGTGAAGTTGCGGGTGGTCATGCCCTCGAACTTGTTCAGCGGCACGCGCTGGTTCGCGCGCATCGGCAGGTGGCAGCCGAAGCAACTCGTGGCCCACGACGAGTGGCAGACCTGGCAGGTGAGGTTCGAGTTGTCGTGGGCGAGCTGCTGGGCGCAGGCGGCTTCGCGGCGGGCTAGTGGCGCAGCCGTCCCGGCTGCGGCGAGTCTGGCAACCGTCCCGGTTGCCGCAGCAGTCGGGACGACTGCTCCACTACCGGCAGCCGGGACGGCTGCCCCACTATCGCCGTCGGGCACGTCGCCCCAGGTCCGGCCGTCGCGGCGCAGCGTCTTCGCGTAACGGCTCTTCGCGTTGTAGCGCGGATGCGTGGGGTCGAGCGTGTCGAGCGTCTGCGGGATTTCCCAGCGCACGTCGGGCGAGAGGTTGCTGCGCTGGAAGAGCCGCTTGCCCTCCCACACGAACCGCGCGCCCCACGGCGTGCTGGTCTTCGCAATGTCCACGCCCTTGCCGCCGTTGCTGAAGCGCCCGCCGTTGCCGGTCGTGACGAGCGTCGGGCGCGTGTTCACGGTGCCGTGGCAGTCAATGCACTCGACCGAGGTCGCGGCGCGCGGCTCACCGTAGAGGTTGCCGTCGCCGTGCGAGTCGGTGAGGAAATGGCAGTCGGCGCAGTGCATGCCTTTCGCGAGGTGAATGTCCTTGAGGTGAACGGCCTTCTCGAACTTGTGCGCGTCGTCGTGGGGAATTTTCTGGTCATCGAGGGTGAGCAGGTTGCCGGACTTGTCCTTCTTGAACACGGCGCGGAAGACCCAGCCGTGGCCGTGGTAATCCGCGAACTGCGTGTGCTTCATGCGCGGGTTCAGCTCGGCGACCTTCTCCAAGAAATCGAGGTCGCCCCACAGGCCGCGCGCGGCGGCGGCCTCGGGGTTTTTGGAAATGGCGTGGGTGAGCTGCTCCTCGGTCGGGTTGCGCTGCTTCTGGAATTCCTCCGGCTTGCGGTCGCCGAGGAAGTGCTTGTCGTTCGCGAGCGGGTTCGCCGGGTGCGGATACATGAGATCGCCGTCGCTTTCTTGATCCCACCAGATGTAGCCGAGAAACGGGTTCACGAAGAGGTTGCCCTGGTGCATGTGGCAGTTCATGCACTGGCTCGTCGGGATGCTGCGCGTGAACTCGTGCTTGATGGGATGGCCGCGCTCGTCCTTGCGGATGGCGGAGTCGCCGGTGAAGGAAAGACCCTGATGGCCATACTTGGAATACCAGCCGGAGTTCACGGGCGAACGGTCGTTCGCATAAATGACATGGCAGGCGGAACAGCCGGACGAGCGGTAGTCGCCGGGATGGTTGTTGCTGCCCATGAAGTCGAGCAACGGGTCGTGCAGGCGCGTCTTCTGCAAGTTGAGATAGACCGGGTCAATGCGGTTCAGCGTGCCGAGTCCGCGCTCGCTCAGGCGGCGCGCGGGCCTGCCGGGTGGCTCGACGGCGTTCGGGATGCCGAGCGAATTCTGCTTCTCACCGCCCTTCTCGAAGATGCGGAGAATGTTGCTCGGCTGGCTGATGGCAAAGCGCGGGAGCGGATCGAGATAGGGCAGGACGCCGTAACGCTTCGTGTCCTCGGGCGTGACGGGCGTGGGGTTCGTCAGGCGCAGCGCGGTGCCGTCGGCGGCGTAGGCCTGGCCGTAGTGCGGGTTCTTGGAGGGAATCGCGCCGTTGTTGTAGAGCGCCGCGCCCCAGAGCATCGCGCCGTGGCGCATCATCGAGTGGCCGACGCTGGAGACCTCCTGCCGATGGCAGGTGCCGCACGCCTTGTCCGCGACGCGCAGGTCGCCGGGGTTCACGAACTGGATGAACTCGGGCGACTCCTGGTTGAGCAGGATGGTGGAGTTGTTCGGATTCGCCGAGCCGGGCCACCACTCGCCGTGACGCGGCGCGATGTGGGCCTTGCGCATGAGCAGGCCGGGCGTGGCGTTGCCGCCGTGGCAATCCGTGCAGCCGAGCACGACGTTGGGCGACTTGTGCATTGTGTGTTCGTCGGTGCCCACGTGGCATTCGAGGCAGCCACGGGATTTGAGCGCAGCGGCCTCGCGGGACTGGTCGATGAGGTTGGTCGCGGGCAGTGGACGTGATTCGCGCGGGAGGTCAATGGGGACGGAGATGGCGGGGCCAAAGGCGGGTGAAGCTCCAAGGTCCAAGGTCCAAATCCCAAAGAAGCTCCAAGCACCGAGCATCAAGGCGAGGATGCCGAGGTTCGCTCGGTTCCATTTTAACGCAGAGACGCAGAGAGCGCGGAGAGACGCGGAGAGAATTTCAAGAGAGTCCCACTCGGGAGAAATCACGCTGCTCTCTGCGCTTCTCTGCGTCCTCTGCGTCTCTGCGTTGAAGTGGAACTCGACACCGCTGGATTGACGGCTGTTCCTGCGGGCTGAAGCCCGCGCTCCGGTCGCGCCGTGCTTGGCGCTTGGCCATTGGAGCTTGTCTGGAGCTTGGAGCTTGGAGCTTGGAGCTTTCATGTCCTCAGTAAGTCAGGGTCAACGCAATCAATCCGCTGTAGAGAAAGTCATCCGCCTTGCCGGCGCGCGAGGTGTCTTCGAGGCCGGGCACGGGGTCGGTGCTGCGACGGTAAATGTCCTTGTAGCCGCGACCCGGCAACAGCACGCCCCAGCCGGCGGAGAGAATCACGTTGTCCGTCAGGAAGGGCCGATACTGCACGCCGAGGCTCAGGTCTAGGCCCAGCTCGCGGTCAATCTTGTCCGTGAGCAGTGCGGTGCGCAGCGGGTCGCTCTCGGCGAAGCGGATGTAGTTCACGTTCACGAACGCCTTGAGCTTGGGCGTCAGGTCCATGTCCGTGCCGAGGCCCCAGAGGTAGATGCCGGGGTTCACGAAGTTCGCCTGCCCCTGGGATTTGCTCGTGCGCAAGTTCGGCACGAGGCTGCCGCCCTGCTTCAGCCCGACCGATGAGCCGCCGAGATTGAATCCCTGCCGCACGTAGTAGCTGAACGGCCCGCCGACGAAGTTCGGGTTGTCGAGAATGGTGTCGAAGCCGGTCGCCTGGCCGTCGTCGCTCTTGCTGTCGCCGCTAGCGTAAACGAACGAAGCCTTGTAGCGGAGCCAGTCGCGGTCGTAGCTGAGTTCCAACGCGGCGAACTGTGCGTTGATGTTCGCGGGCTGGCCCGCGAGGCCGTTGAAATCATCCCGTCCGAACGCCTGATAAAACTGGTGCGAGACGTTCCACCGCCCGATGTGGCCGTCGCCGCCCCAGCCGAGGTAGTAGGCACGCACGTCATGCGGGCGCACCGTGCCGATGGGCGTGGGCCGGACGATGCCGCCGTTGCGGTCGTAGTGCGTGTCGGCGTCGTCGAGGTTCGCGTGGAAGCTCCACGTCGTGGTGTAGCCCTTGAAGAGCGTGTCCTGCACGAAGGCGTTGGCGATGACCACGCGCTGGTTGCGTTGCTCGAAGGTGTTGAGGCCGGAGTTCGTGTCCTTCTCGCGCATGTCGAACACGGTCGCGTTGTATTGCACGCGGTTGTTCGCGTAGTTGCCGAAGAGCCGCCCGCCGAGGTTCGTGTCGTTGAAGAGGAAGCCGCGGAAGTCCGAGTTGAAAATCTGGTTGCCGCCCTTGATGGCGATGAAGTCGTAGCTGTCCGAGAGGTCGCGCAGGTGCAGCTCGATGAACGCTTCCTGAAGCGACCAGTAGTCCGTGGTCCGGACCGTCGAGCGCGTGCCGCGCAGGCTGTCGGCGGACGTGAGCTGGCCGGCGAGCAGCGTGTTGATGTCGTTGGGATTGGTGACGAAGGCGTTGCTGGGGTTCGGAGCGTTGTTGCCCGGGCCGCCGCCGAGGAAGCCGCGCGGGTCGGGCGAGACACCGCCGGTTTCCTGCACATGCAGGTGGCTGACGTTGAAAACCGGCGTGAGCTTGATGGCCCACTCAATGGGCTTGAAGACCGTCTCGCCACGGAACAGCTCGACGGAGAACGCCGTGTTGTTCTGCACGGACAGCGCCTCGCTGCGCCCGAAGAATTCGTATTGGCCCGGCGTGGCCGCGCTCGCGCCGCTGGGCGTGGGCACTGTCTGGCCGCTGAAGTCCGTCGAGTTGTTGACCGTGACGTTGAGGAAGATGTCCTGGCCGATGACCGGCAGGTCGCCCTTGAGCACGCTCTGGTAGTAGGGATGCCACAGGCGCGGCTCGTGGTAGTAAAAGGGGTCTTCGCCGCTGCCGTTGACGTAGCGCTTCCACGGCAGGAAGCCCGCGCGCCAGCGGTCGTTCTTCGATTCCGTGTCCGGAGGCAGGGCCACGCCGGGGTCGCGCGCGATGCCGCTGCTCTCGAAGTGCGGGTGGAAGGGGAGATTGCGGCGAGTGTTCGCGCGCGGCAGATCGAGTTCCTTCGGCAAGGCTTCGAGGCCGTGCTTCGGTTTCGACTCGGTGGACTTCGGTTCCAGCCCGACGGTGCGAATCGGTGTGCGGGGCAACGCGAACGGCACCGGCTCGGAGCCGTAGCCGCTCGGAAACTTTGGCGGCACGGCAACGACCTCCGTGTCGCGCAGCGGCGAACGCGGCAACGCCAGTGGCGGCGGCACCGGCTCCGAGCCAAACGCGGGGCCGAGCGTAAACTCCGGTTTGAAGAACGGCTCTTCGGCAGCCTTCGTGTTCTTCGCGCCAGGGTCGGGATTGAACTGCGGCG